>NZ_JACALO010000008.1:0-76689 GCF_030328185.1 Empedobacter sp. 225-1
AAAATGATGAAATTTTATTGGAAATTAATTCAAATAAAAAAAACCGCCTCAAATTTTAATATTGAGACGGCTTCTTTTTTTGAAATGAGTATGATTAAAGTTATTTTTTATCAAAAGTTCCCGTGTAAACAGAAGTCAATTTGTCTAATGAAATGTATTTTTTGAAAACTTCATTTACTTGACTTACATTCAGAGCATCAACTTTTTTCTCTAAATTATCGAAATCATCAAAACTAATTCCGTTCAATAAATAACCATTCGATAAACTTAATAAAGTACCATCCATTCCCAAAGATGTGTTACGTCCATTTTTCCAACTTACGATATTTGTTTTTAATTCTTCAGCTGTGAAACCATCTTTCAATGCTTTTGCAACTTCCTCTTTCAATGCTATTTCAACAGCTTCACGTTTAGTAGGATTCAAAAATGCGTAATATCCCCAAGAAGCAACATCGTTTTTAGGATCGTTTGGAATAGAAACATACGAACCTGCACCGTAGCTGATACCTTCTTTTTCTCTCAATCGCATAGGAATACGAGCAGATAAAAATCCACCGCTACCAATCATTTCGTTTGCCATAACCATTGCTGCATAATCTGCACTTTCACGATTCATTTTGAAGTTAATTGATCCAACTGCAGCTGCATTTTCTTTGTCAGCAATGTTGTATAATTTGTCTTCTTTTTTAGTTGCTGTAAACATTGGATATGCTTTTTCGTATTTCGATTTACTATTCCATTTGCCAAATGTATCACTCAGTATTTTTTCAACTTTAGTTTTATCATTAGTTCCAACGACAGAAACAACTCCGTTTTGCGCACCTAAAATGTTTTTATAAAAATTAACTAAATCAGTTTGTTTTATAGTTTTAATTTCATCTTTTAATTCACTAAAAGAAGCAGTATAAAAAATAGATGATTTTGGATAATTAGAAGTTAAACGATTAATCTCATTGAAAGCTAAAGCTTGTGGATCGTTAGTGTTAGCGTCTAAATAAGTGGTGTATTCATTTACAGTTTTTGTTAATTCGGCTTGAGGGAAAGTTGGTTCTGTAATAATTTGACGAACGATATCCATTGTTTTGTCTAATGAATTTTTGTACGTATTAATTGTTACGGATAACGTTTGTCCACTAAATCTAAATCCGACAGAAGATTTCAACTCATCTAATTGATCTTTGATTTGTTCTTTTGTTAGATTCTTCGTTCCAGACATTAACAATTCAGCCGTTAATTGACCAATAATTCCTTTATTCGCTAAATCTTTTTCATTCGAAACAGGTAAATTGAATGATAAAATAACTTTTTCACCTTTGATTTCTTTATCGATGATTCCGTATTTTAATCCATTGTTCAATTTCCCTTCTGCATAATGCGCTTTAAGATTTTTGATCGAAGCTTCGAAAGGTTTTGCTTCCTTCTCTGCAGCACGACCTTTATAATTTGAAACTAATTCTGTAATTTGTTTATTCGTTAATTCATTCGGTTTTACACGAATTTCATCTTTTGTAGGAATAAATGTTCCAACCGTTCTATTGTTCGCTCTAAAATATTTTTCAGCAACACGCTTGATATCTTCTTTTGTTACTTTTTCGATATTATCGCGGTACAAGAATCCTAAGCGATAATCACCAGCACCAACAATTTCGGTTAAAGCAATTGCAAAATTAATGGTGTTATTTTTTCTATTTTCGATGTTCTTGATAATATTCGCTTTTGCACGTTGTACATCTTGATCAGTATAATTAATTGTGGCAACTTTATCTAATTCTGCACGAATATCATTTTTCGTTTGTTCAATATTTTTCTCTTTCGGAATTTCTGTTCCAATATAAAAGAAACTCGCATCACGAACTTCTGGACTAAATGCCCAAATAGAAGCAATTTTGTGTGTGTCTACTAAAGCTTTATATAAATACCCAGATGGATCTGAAGTCAGAATATTGTTCAACACATCAATCGCTGCATAATCTTTGTCGCTGTAAGCTGCAACGTGATACATCACGCCAACAGATTGAGAATCACCTGCGCGTTTTACTTCTACAAATTTTTCACCGTCTTGTGCTGGTTCAACGGTTAAGACTTCGTCTAAAACACGAGTTGGTTTTGGAATTGGAGCAAAATATTGATTGACATAATCCATTGTTTTTTTCTCGTCAAACTTTCCTGCAATAATTAATGTAGCATTATCAGGTTGATAGTATTTTTCGTAGAATTTCCGTAATTGAGGTGTTTTAACACGTTCGATATCTTCTTTGGAACCAATCGTCGACTTTCCGTAATTGTGCCATAAATATCCAGCAGAAATCACACGTTCCATCAGTACACTTGAAGGATTATTTTCTCCAATTTCAAATTCATTGCGAACAACCGAAAACTCTTTATCTAAATCTTCTTGTTTGATGGTTGCATTAATCATTCGATCAGCTTCCATTTCGATACTCCAACGTAAATTTTCATCACTTGAAGGAAAGATTTCATAATAATTTGTACGATCATACCATGTTGTTCCATTTGCTATTCCACCTTTATCAGATAACATTTTTTTGATATCACCAAGGTTTTTAGTCGATTTAAACAACATATGTTCTAACAAATGCGCCATTCCTTTTTCTCCGTAACCTTCATGTTTAGAACCTACATTGTAAACAATGTTTACGACAACATTACTTTGAGATTGATCAGGAAGTAATAAAACTTGCAAACCATTAGATAGTTTGTACTCTTTTATTCCTTCTACTTGAGTTACAAAAGTTGCTCCTCCAGCTTTAGTTTGAGCCATTACATACGATGAATTTGCAAAAGCAAAAACCAAACATAAACTCAATAAAGTTTTTTTCATGTATTTATTTTTAGTGTTATTAATAGGATGATATAAAATTATAATCTATTCGTTAGACGTAAATTGTATGGTGTAAGTTACAAATCTTTTGTTAAATTTGTGATGCAACAAACAAAAGAAATGGAAACAAAAGAGGTAAATAAAATTACTTTCGAAGAGTTTAAAAGTCAAATCATTAGTGATTATAGAACGGCTTTTATGTCTCGTGAAGCAAGTCTTTTAGGAAGAAGAGAAGTACTTACAGGGAAAGCAAAATTTGGAATTTTTGGTGATGGAAAAGAGTTACCACAAATTGCAATGGCAAAGGTATTCAAAGATGGAGATTTCCGTTCGGGGTATTACCGCGATCAGACATTTATGTTCGCTATTGGTCAACTAACAGTTGAACAATTTTTCGCACAATTATACGCTTTAACTGATTTAGAAAAAGAACCTTCATCTGGAGGTCGTCAAATGACTTCTCACTTCGGAACAAGATCTTTAAACGAAGATGGTTCTTGGAAAAAACTAACAGCGCAAAAAAATTCGAGTGCAGATATTTCTCCTACAGCGGGACAAATGCCACGTTTATTAGGATTAGCACAAGCATCAAAATATTTTAGAAATGTACCACAAGCCGATGAAGAACAACAATTTTCTGTAAGTGGAAATGAAATTGCATTCGGTACAATTGGTGATGCAAGTACATCTGAAGGACATTTTTGGGAAACGATAAATGCGGGTGGAGTTCTTCAAGTGCCAATGGTGGTTTCTATTTGGGACGATGGCTATGGAATTTCCGTTCCAGCTAAATTTCAACGTACAAAATCGAATCTTTCTGAACTATTATCAGGTTTTGGAAGAACAGAAAACGAAAGAGGTTACGAAATTATTACTGTAAAAGCTTGGGATTATCCAGCGTTGATCGAAGCATATACTCGTGCAGAAAGATTTGCGCGTGAGCATCATATTCCATGTATTGTACACGTGCAAGAATGTACACAGCCACAAGGTCACTCTACGTCTGGTTCACACGAACGTTACAAATCAGAAGAGCGTTTAGCTTGGGAAAAAGAATACGATGGAATAGCAAAATTCCGCGAATATATTTTAGCATTTGCAGATCATTCGGATGCAATTATTACAGCAGAAGAGTTGGATAAATTAGAAGCAGAAGTAAAAGCAGAAGTAAAAAAATCTCAAAAACAATGTTGGGATGATTATTTGAATCCAATTTTAGAGTTGAAAAATCAAGCATTAGATTTATTAATGAAAGTTGGTTCAGAAAGTGTAAATTCAGCATTTATCAATATTGAAATTAATAATTTAAAATCGAAGAAAAGCCCATTTAAACGTGATGTTTATGGTGCAGTTCGTAAAATAATTCGTTTAACTCGTTCTGAGAATTTAAGTTCAAAAACTGAATTAATTTCTTGGTTGGATACGAAAATGAAACGTGAAGAAGAAATTTATTCGACGAAATTAGTTTCAGGTACAGCAACTCAAGTTCCGCAAGTGAAACCTGAGTTTGGTGATAATCCAGTATTAGAAGATGGTCGTGTAATAGTTCGTGATAACTTTGATAAACTTTTCGAAAAGTATCCAAAAGCATTAGTTTTCGGAGAAGATGCTGGAAATATTGGTGATGTAAACCAAGGTTTAGAAGGTCTTCAAGCGAAATATGGAATCGATCGGATTTCAGATACAGGAATTCGTGAAGCAACAATTCTTGGTCAAGGAATTGGGTTAGCAATGCGTGGTTTACGCCCTATTGCAGAAATTCAATACTTAGATTATATTCTTTATTGTTTACAAGGAATTTCAGATGATTTAGCAACTGTACTTTATCGTACAAATGGTGGTCAGAAAGCACCGGTAATAATCAGAACGCGTGGGCACCGATTAGAAGGTGTTTGGCATTCTGGTTCTCCAATGGGAGGTATATTGAATTTGGTTCGTGGTGTGAATGTTTTAGTTCCTCGCGATCTAACTAAAGCAGCAGGTTTTTACAATACATTAATGCAAGCAGATGAACCTGCAATTGTGGTTGAAAGTCTGAACGGTTACCGTCTGAAAGAACCTGCACCAACAAATATTGGAGAATTTACAACGCCAATTGGTGAAGTTGAAATCACAAAAGAAGGACAAGATGTAACGTTGTTAACTTATGGTTCTACTTGGAGAATTGTAATGGAGGCAGCAAAAGAATTAGAACAATTAGGAATTTCGGTTGAGGTAATTGATGCACAATCATTATTACCATTCGATATTAATGCAGATGTTGCAAAAAGTTTATCAAAAACCAATCGTTTAGTAATTGTTGACGAAGATGTTCCTGGTGGAGCAAGTGCATTTTTGTTACAAGAAATTGTCGAAAAACAAGGTGGATATTTTACATTAGATAGCGCACCATTGACGATTACAGCGAAAGCTCACCGTCCTGCTTATGCGACAGATGGAGATTATTTTTCAAAACCTTCTGTAGATGATATTACTGAAAAGGTTTATGAATTGATGCGCGAAGCAAAACCAAATGAGTTTCCTGCTTTGTACTAAAAAATAAATTTTAAAGTTATATAAGCGTGTGTCTTTGTAAAAAGACACACGCTTTTTTGTATTTTTATCAATCAAAATAGTAATGAAAATGAAATTCTATTCGATTATCCTGTGTTTATTAACGACAATTGTTTTAGGACAATATCAAGAAGTTAATCCACCAAAAAATATTAAAACTATTCAAGTTTTTAATCCACAAACAAACGACAATACACCAATTATCAAGTTAGGTTCAGAGGAAAGTTTATTTTTTCTTTTTGATGATATTAATGCAGGATATAGACGTTACCAATATTCTATCGAGCATCGAAATGCAGATTGGACAGAATCAAATATTTTTCAATCCGAATTTCTAAATGGTGTAAATGCAGATTATGCACGTACATATAAAAACTCTTTCAATACTTATCAAAAATACACCAATTATCAAATTCAATTTCCGAACGAACAAATGAATATTAAGTTACCAGGAAATTACATTTTGAAAGTGTATTTGGATACGGATGACAACCCTATTTTTACGAAAAGATTTGCCGTTTATCAACCAATTACTGATGTTGGCGTGGTGGTTTCTCGTTTTAATAATCCAACTGTAAAAGAATTGAATCAGCGCTTACAAGTTCAGGTTTCAAGTGGAACTCAAAATTTGACGGAAGTTCCAGATGGAGCAAAGTTATTTTTGATGAAAAATAACAATTGGAACGAAGGTTATTTTGTTAATCGACCATCATTTTCTCGTCCAAATCAATTAACATACAACGATACCAATACACTTTTTGAAGGAGGAGCTGAATACAATTGGTTTGATAATAAAAATTTGGAGGTTCCGAGTATGACAACCGAAAAAACATTCAGAAAAGATAGTGTATACCATACTGTTTTACGCGTAGATTTTCCGAAATACAATTTACCATATGATGATTACCCAGATATTGATGGTAATTTTTATATCCGAAATAACCGTTATGGAAATGAATATGCAGCGAATTCTGAAGCTGATTATTCGTGGGTATATTTTGCGTTAGATGCGTTCGAAGATCAAAACGGATTGTATGAACCTTATGTCGTGGGAGCTTTTAATAATTGGAATATTGATGAAAATTCGAGATTAGAGAAAGATAATTCAGGACTTTGGGTAACCGAATTATTTTTGAAACAAGGCTATTACAATTACCAATACGTTGTAAAAAACACCAAAACAGGAAAAATAGATCCAAGTTATGTGAGTGGAAGTTTTTGGCAAACCGAAAACCAATACCAAGCTTTATTTTACTATAGACCTTGGGGACAACGTTACGATATTTTGATGGGGTACGGATCAGGAAATTCGAGGAGATAAATTACTTCAAATGAATTTTTCTAAATTTTAGATTTAAAAATTTCACTATAATTAACGATAGAATTCACTATAATTCTATTTAAATTTGGACATGAACTTTATATTCAGATTTTTATCACTCACTATATTGTTTTTTTTGGTTGGATGTACTTCCGAAACCAAAAAATCTCCCGTAGATTTTTATTATTGGCGAAGTAATTTTTCGATCAATGAAATGGAGAAAAATACAGTCGATTACCTAAAGGTAGAGAATGTTTACATTCGTTTTTTTGATGTAGATAAAAAAGCAAATAAAATTTCACCAATTGGGATTATTCAGAATTTTGATGCAACAAAACTTAACGTTAATTATATTCCGACCATTTTTATTACCAATCAAACTTTTCTAAATATATCCAAAGATCAAGTAAAAATTTTGGCTAAAGATGTGTTTAATTTTTTGAACGAAACAGCTGAAAGAGGAAGCTTAAAAAGCTTTGATGAAATTCAAATTGATTGCGATTGGACAAAATCGACACGAGAAAATTATTTTACATTTTTGTCTGAATTGAAACATATTTCGGGCAAACAAATTTCTGCCACTTTACGCTTGCATCAAGTGAAATTTAAAGAGCAAGAAGGTGTTCCACCATTGGATAAAATGGTTTTGATGTGTTATGCTACCGAAAATCCGACCGATCAAACTGAAAACAATTCAATTTTAGATTTGAAAATAGCCAAAGATTATTTACAAAATTTAGAAGATTATCCAATCAAATTAGATGTGGCTTTGCCAATTTATTCATGGGCGATTTTAACAAATCATCTTGGAAAAATAAAGTTAATCAATTCTTTTTCGGAGCAAGATTTGATAGGGAAACCTGTGAAAAAAGTTCGTGAAGGTTTTTACGAAGTTGAAGATGATTTCTTCGTTCGAAATTTTTATGTGAGCAAAGGTTTTACCATTAAAGTAGAAACAATATCACCTCAATTATTAGTTGAAACAAAGTCGTTTATCGATACAAAATTAAAAGACAATTACCGTTTGATCTATTATCATTTAGATTCAAAATTTTTAAATACAATTCCTAAAGATCTATGAAAAAAATAGTACTATCATTAAGTTTAATCTTTGGACTAACTCAAGCATTTGCTTGCGCTGATGGAGGAGGAGAAGATTACTATTATTACAATCTTTTTTCTCAAACATTAAGTGAAGCGCCACAATATCAACCTTTTTTGATGACATTGGATAATCCATATTATTCGATTGATGAAAATCAGAAAAATGAGAATATTTTAGATTGGCAAAAAACATTAGGAATCACATATCAACAAGCTTACGAATTGGTTTTTAAAGCATCAAAACAAGAAGTTGATTCGATGATTAAAACTGGAAAATCAACCAATTCAACAACCAATTTTGCGACAACAGATTGGATAAAAAAGAATAAACAACAATTGCTTTATTTATCATATGCCAAATATTTAGAGCCTTACATGGCATTTTATTACATTGATAATGGTGAGTGGTCGTATGTCGATCGTCCAGAAAAAAATGTTAATAATCTAAATTATAAAAAAGTTCTTGAGGTTCTAAAGAAGAGTTGGAATGCGGAAACAGATAAAGAATTGAAAATGCGTTATGGTTATCAACTGGTTCGTTTTGCACATTATTTCCATGAATACAGAGATGCTATTAACTATTTTAACATGTATGTAGCTTCTCAGGGACTAAAAAATTCGATGTATTATTATGCGTTAGATCAAAAAGGTGGTGCCGAACGTGCACTCGGAAATTATGTACAAGCGAATTATGATTTTTTCGAAGTTTTTTCACATTCTAATGACCGTAAATTAAGTGCTTATCAGTCGATGAACGTGACACAAGATTTAAATTATGAGAAGCTTTTGGCAAATGCAAAAACTGCACAAGAGAAAAATGATTTGTATCTATTGATTGGTTACAATGACTTTTCTAATCCGTTAGCACCCGCGAAAAAAATTATTGCAAATGATGTGAATGCGCCACAAGCTCGAATTTTATTTGCGCGTTCTATCAATTTAATCGAGCGTCAATATTTGCAACAAAATCCTGAAGATTATTATTGGGGTTCGACACAAGAACGAAAAAAATACGCGGATTTGTATTTGCCTGTAAAATTGAATAACGAATATTATGGAAGTTCGGTTGATAATTCGAAAGAAGAAATTCAAATTAATGAGTTGATTGCCTTAGCAAAATTACAAGCTACAAAAGCCGATAACAAAGAATTTTGGAATTTATCGGTTGCTTATTTGAATTTATTGAATAAAAATTTTACCGAAACGAAGACGTATTTAGCAAAAGTAAATTCGACCTCGAAAGAATTTCAACAACAAAAAAATGTAATTCAAGTTTTATTAGAAATTTTCGAACAAAAGAAAATTACGGATAGTTTTGAGAATCAATTGATGCAAAAATATGCGTCAATCCTTCATTACGAATACCCAAAATTACCAGAAAATGAATACGAATATCCTATTAGTGAGAATCAAAAAATGAATCTAAAAAATGTCATTTTAGACGTTTTGGCAAATCGATATTTTTTGCAAGGAGATAAAGGAAAAGCGTTTTTGATTCATAACGAAATTACACAATTAGGTTCAAATCCGAATTGGGCGATTATCAACGATTTGGATAAATTGGATAAGAAAACGAATAAAACAGCTTTCGAAAAATATTTAATCAATACAAAAGTAAAATCGAGTTCATGGGATTGGAGAACCGAAAAATCAACGGATATTCAATTTAAATTAGCTGATTATTTAGCTGATTTCAAAGGGACTATTTATTTGGGCGAAATGAAATTTGATTTAGCAAAGAAGGAATTCGAAAAAATAGATCCAACATTTCATACTTCCGAAAGTTCATATTTTGTGTATGATTACAATTATTCGACAGAAAAAGAAACAAAAACTTGGGTAGAAAACCAATTTGATGGCTTTCATAATATTCCAAGTAAGATTTTTGGGTACAATAAAATTGAATGTTTTAACTGTGATGAAAATCAGGTAATTGAAACGCCTTATTTGAATGAGTTCAAATTTATCAAATCTAAAATGTCAAAATTAGAATTGACGAATGCAATGATTGAATTGAATAAAATCGGGAAAAAAAATTCTGAAGAAGGTGCGAAAGCAAATTATTTATTAGGAAATTTTTATTACAACACAACAACTTTAGGGTATTATCGCTATTTGTTGACATTTGATCGAAACAACGAGAATGGACCAAAATATCATAATTATGATTCGGAATATGAAGCAACAACAAATTTCTTTTATAAAAGTTTTGGTTGGGGTGGATATTATGTTGATAATTTTACACCTTCAGAAAATTATTTGAAAAAAGCGTTTGATGCAACTAAGGATAAAGAGATGAAAGCGCAACTATTGTTTGCATTATCAAAGAATGAACAAGGTCGTTTTTACAATGCAAAAGATCCAGTTTTGAAACGTTTGTATGAAGATCAATATTCGAATGAAAATAAAATATTGGCATATAAAGTGGCAAATTATCGTTCTAATTTCAAGAGTTTAAAACAATATTCAGATACGAAAGCGTATCAAGAAATCAAATCAAATTGTAAATATTTCGATTATTACACGAATAACTTTTAATCCAGTAAACGCTTCTAATTTTAGGAGCGTTTTTTGTTAGAAAATTTTTGACTCAAATAGACTATTATGAAATGTTTTGTAACACAAAAACCAATTCATCGCTATGAAGCTGTGAAAGGTAAAGAGATTCAACAAGAAATTTTTAAATTAATTCAACAAGATTATCCAGATATATCCGAAGAAGAAAATGTTTCAATTAAAGTTCTAAATAAATATCGTCGTTTATTTTTTGCTAATTTGATTTCGCAAGAAAAAGGTGAAATGGAAAAATTGGATCAAGATGTTATAGAAGCAATTCGAAATAATTCGATTCTTTCAGAAAATATCAAAGAAGAAACAGTAAAAACATTAACAATTGGTGAAAAAATAGCTGATAATGTGGCTACTTTTGGAGGAAGTTGGACGTTTATTGTTGCGTTTTTTGTGTTTTTATTAGCGTGGATGTTACTTAACTTCTGGATGTTACATAACAAAGGATTTGACCCTTATCCGTTTATTTTATTGAATTTAATTCTTTCTTGTTTAGTGGCGATTCAAGCACCGATTATCATGATGAGCCAAAATCGACAAGAAGATAAAGACAGGGATAGAGCTGAACACGATTATAAAATCAATTTGAAAGCTGAATTGGAGATAAAATTATTAAGTGAAAAAATAGATCATTTATTGGTTCATCAAAACAAAAAATTATTAGAAATTCAGGAAATGCAAATTTAGTATTTAGAGAATATCGAAAAACAAGTGATTCAACCTAAAGATAAGAATGATACGGATCAAAAAGATTAATATAAAGAGGCAATTTAGTTAATTATTCAAACTGAAAATTTTCATTTATTTTTCATAAATTTGGACTTTGAATAAGTATAAACAAACAAAATAATAAGAATGTCAAAATCATTTGCTCAAATTCCTCAAGCTGTTAATGAAGAGGTGAAATCGTATGCTCCTGGTACGCCAGAGCGCGCGCAATTATTAGACGCATACAAAAAAATGTTTAACGAGGTGACAGAGGTTCCGCAATACATTGGTTCTGAAGAGATTTTTTCAGGAAATAAAAAAGAAATTCGTCCTCCACACGATCACCAAAAAGTGGTTGGTTATTTCCACGAAGGAACTCAAGACGATGTAAGAAAAGCGATAGATACAGCGTTAGCTGCAAAAGAAGCTTGGGTTGCAATGCCTTGGGAAGATAGAGCGGCAATTTTCTTAAAAGCTGCAGATTTAATTGCTGGTCCTTACCGTGCAAAAATAAATGCTGCAACGATGATTGGACAATCTAAAAATGCGATGCAAGCAGAAATTGATTCAGCTTGTGAGTTAATCGACTTTTTACGTTTCAATGTACAGTATATGACAGAAATTTATGCAGATCAACCAGTCTCTTCTCCGGGAGTATGGAATCGCGTAGATTATCGTCCATTAGAAGGATTTACATTCGCTATCACTCCTTTCAACTTTACTGCAATTGCTGGTAACTTACCTTCTTGTATGGCTTTGATGGGGAATGTTGTTGTTTGGAAACCTTCAGATAAACAAACTTTAGCTGCTAAAGTGACTATGGAAGTGTTCAAAAAAGCTGGTTTACCAGATGGTGTAATCAATATGATTTTAACTGATGGAGCAGAAACTGCAAAAACAGTTTTAGAGCACAAAGATTTTGCTGGATTACACTTCACAGGTTCAACAAAAGTTTTCAATACTTTATGGAAACAAATTGGTGATAATATTAATAATTATAGAACTTACCCTCGTATTGTAGGAGAAACAGGAGGAAAAGATTTCGTTATGGTTCACAAATCTGCTTGTGCAACAGAAGTTGCTGTAGCTTTAGTTCGTGGAGCATTCGAATACCAAGGACAAAAATGTTCTGCAGCTTCTCGTGCTTACATCCCTTCTAATTTATGGAACGAGGTAGAAAAACAAATGAAAGAAATGTTAGCAACTGTGACATTAGGTTCTCCTGAAGATTTCTCTAATTTCATGACTGCTGTTATTGATAAAAATTCTTTCGAAAAATCAAAAGCATATATTGATCGTGCACATGCATCTTCTGAAGCTGAAGTTGTAATTGGTGGTACGTATGACGATTCTGTAGGATACTTTGTTCAACCAACAGTAATCAAAGTAACAAATCCTCAATACGAATCAATGGTAGAAGAAATCTTCGGACCTGTATTGTCTGTTTATGTATATGATGAAAATGAATTTGAAGCAACTTTAAAATTAGTAGACGAAACTTCTGCTTATGCTTTAACAGGTTCTATCTTCTCGAAAGATCGTGCTGCTGTGGGAATCGCATCTAATGCATTGAAAAATGCTTGTGGAAACTTCTACATCAACGACAAACCAACAGGAGCTGTAGTTGGGCAACAACCATTTGGTGGAGCACGTGCTTCTGGTACAAATGATAAAGCTGGATCTGCAATGAACTTGTTACGTTGGACTTCTGTTCAAACTATCAAAGAAACATTAGTTCCTGCGACAGATTATAAATACCCTTTCTTAGCAAAATAAATTTTTAAGAAATAAATTTAGAATAAGCCTTACATTTGTAGGGCTTATTTTTTTGGTATGAATGATAATTCGGAAAAAGCAATCAAAGCTTCGATTTTTAGTATTGTAGGAAATGCTTCTTTGGCTGGAATTAAGTTTTTGGCTGGTTATTTTGGAAATTCATACGCGCTTATTGCAGATGCTATCGAATCTTCGGCAGATGTTTTTTCATCAATATTTGTATTCTTTGGGCTGAAGTATTCAGCTAAACCAGCAGATGAAAATCATCCGTATGGACACGGAAAAGCTGAAGCGTTAATTACATTCTTAGTGGTTACTTTTCTGATTGTTTCTGCGATTATTATTGCGAAGGAGAGTATTACAAATATTATTACACCACATCATCAACCCAAACCTTTTACGTTATTAGTTCTTGGAGGAATTATACTGTTTAAAGAATTATCGTTTCAATATGTGATGCGAAAAAGTGTCGAGACCAATAGTTCTTCTTTAAAAGCGGATGCTTGGCACCATCGATCAGATGCGATAACTTCGCTAATGGCATTTATCGGAATCTCGATTTCTTTGGTGATGGGACCAGGTTGGGAAGCTGCAGACGATGTAGCAGCACTTTTTGCATCAACGTTCATTTTATATAATGCATATAAAATTCTTCGTCCTGCTTTGGGCGAAATTATGGATGAACAATTGTATGAAGATGAAATTGAACAAATTCGTGAAATAGCCTTAAATGTACCAGGTGTTATGGCGACCGAAAAATGTAATGTTCGTAAGAACGGAATGAATTATTATGTGGATTTACATGCGATTGTAGATGGCTCTATTTCAGTTGTAGAAGGACATAAAATTAGCCATGATCTAAAAGATGCTGTTCAAGCAAAAATGCCTCAAGTAAAAGATGTGTTGGTGCATATAGAACCTACTTTTGTTTCGGTTCGAGAATATTTTCGAATCAATCAAATAGAAGATAAAAGGGTAGAGAGATAATTTAAATAAAAAAAGAGAAGCAATTGCTTCTCTTTTTGATTTTTCTTTATTTTTAAAAAATCATAATATATATAAAAGGTCGATTTTAGAATAATTTGAACCCAATACCAGTACTGATTAACCAAGGATTAAGATCTACATCTGCTGGCACATAAACTTGTTGATCCAAAGCAGCTCCAACTGTTACATCTGTGTTTAAATATAATTTTTTAACATCCACGTTCCAATATAATTTATCATTGATTTTATAATCAAATCCTAATTGAAATCCGAAGCCTACTTTATTTTCATAATCAACACTTGTTACAGCTGCATTTCTACCTTTTCCTGCACCTTCGTCGTAGAAAATTGTATAGTTAATTCCAGCTCCAATATAAGGTTTTAAATTTTTTGTAGGATACATATGGTATTGCACATTTACAGTAGGAGGAAGTAACATTACACGACCTAAATCTAAATTTCCTAATGCCGTATTTACAGCAACAACTTCATGTTTAGACGTTCCTAATATTAATTCGGCTGCAAGATTTTTCGTAATATAATACGTAAAGTCAATTTCAGGAATAACATTATTCGTAACAGCTACATTTCCACCTATAGCTTCAATTTTAGCATTTTCTACAGGAACTACACCTGTTGCTCTAACACGCATATGCAACTCTCCTGCTTCTTGACCAAATGAAATTGCTGAAGTTAAGATTGCTCCCAATAGTATAAGTCCTTTTTTCATAATCATTGTTTTTAATTTCTGACAACAAATCTCGGATTAATCTATCCGAATTAAAATGTTTAAAATCATTTTTTAAAATGACTTTAAACATTTGTAGTTAATTCAGTTTTTTTTAAATTAAAACCGCTGAGAGTCAATTATTTTTAATGAATAAAAATAATCGTAAAAGAAAAACTTTTCACTTAATAGAAATTTATTACTTTTGAAGCTAAGTCATAAAAAAATAATAAAACTCAAAAAAATGGATTTCTTAGAAAATGAAAATTTATCATTAATCGCACAGTCTGCAAGAGATTTTGCAAAACAATACATTCAGCCTAATATTATGGAATGGGATGAAGCTCAAACTTTTCCTGTAGAAGTTTTTAAAGAACTTGGAAAAATGGGATTCATGGGAATTGTTGTTCCAGAAGAATACGGAGGAAGCGGATTGTCTTATGATGAATATGTATCGATTGTAGATGAAATCTCACAAGTCGACCCTTCTATTGGATTGTCTGTAGCTGCGCACAACTCACTTTGTACAAATCATATTTTAGAATTCGGAAACGAAGAACAAAAACAACGATGGTTACCAAAATTAGCAACAGCAGAATGGATTGGAGCTTGGGGATTAACAGAGCACAATACAGGATCTGATGCAGGAGGAATGTCAACAACAGCTGTTAAAGATGGTGATGAATGGGTAATCAATGGTGCAAAAAACTTTATTACACACGCCATTTCTGGAGATGTAGCAGTTGTGATGACACGTACAGGAGAAAAAGGAGCTAAAAATAATGCAACAGCTTTTGTTATCGAAAAAGGAACACCAGGTTTTACTTCAGGTAAAAAAGAAAATAAATTAGGCATGCGTGCTTCTGAAACAGCAGAATTAATCTTTGATAACGTACGTGTTTCTGATGCTAATCGTTTAGGAAATGTAGGAGATGGTTTCAAACAAGCATTGAAAATTTTAGATGGTGGTCGAATTTCTATCGCGGCTTTATCCTTAGGTATTGCAAAAGGAGCGTATAAAGCTGCTTTAAAATATGCACAAGAGCGTCACCAATTTGGAACTGCAATTGCCAATTTCCAAGCAATTAATTTCAAATTAGCTGAAATGGTAACTGAAATTGAAGCTTCTGAATTATTAATTCGCAAAGCTTCTTATCTAAAAAATCATAAAAAACCAATGACAACAGAAGGTGCTATGGCAAAATATTATGCATCGGAAGCTTGTGTTAAAATATCGAACGAAGCGGTACAAATATTTGGAGGATACGGCTATACAAAAGATTTTCCAGTAGAAAAATTTTACCGAGATTCTAAGTTATGTACAATTGGAGAAGGAACAACTGAAATCCAAAAATTAGTTATTGGAAGAAATATTTTGAAAGATTAATGCAAAAGGATTTGTTTAATTACTAAAGAGTTGTATATTTGCCATCTCAAAAAGAAATAGATAAAATTATGTTGATTATACCAGTAAAAGACGGAGAGTCAATCGAAAGAGCTCTAAAAAAATACAAAAGAAAATTTGATAAAACAGGTGTTGTACGTCAGCTAAGAGCACGTCAACAATTTACAAAACCTTCTGTTTCAAACAGAATTAAGATGAGTAGAGCAATCTACAAACAATCTTTATTGGCACAAGAAGAAGCGTAAATAGCTGTTTTAAACAATATAAAGAATTAATTTCTATTGACCTATTTATTAAAGTTGTAACTTTGATGAATAGGTTTTTTTATGGAATTAATTCAACTATTCTTAGATTATTTAGCGCTCGAGAAAAACTATTCTACGCTAACAATTACAAGTTACAAAAGAGATTTAGATGATTTTGTTGAGTTTTATCAACAAGAAGAAGATTCATCTGAAATTCAACACGCAACCAAAAATCATATTCGTGCATTTGTAATGTACTTATCCGAATTACAGAAGTCGGAGAAAACAGTAAATCGAAAATTAAGCGCGCTGCGCACGTTTTATAAATATTTAATCAAGGAAAGTCATTTAACGATTAACCCAATTGAACAAATACATTCTCTCAAGCAAAATAAACAAGTGCTGGTTCCATTTACACAGACAGAATTAAATGATTTGTTGAATAATGATGAATTCTTTCCTGATACGTTTGAAGGAGTAAGAGATCGTTTGATGATTGATGTGATGTATCAAACAGGTATTCGACGTGCCGAATTGATAGGTTTGAAAGAAAATGACATTGATCCAGCTACGCTCTCTATTAAAGTTTTAGGAAAAAGAAACAAAGAACGTATAATTCCGATTTCAACTTTTTTGTTAGAAGATTTAGCAATTTACAATACACGAAAACATAACGAAATTACCCTACAATGTACGAATGTTTTTGTAACAGAAAAAGGAAAACCTTTGTATGATAATCTTGTTTATTCCAAAGTTAAATATTACCTTAGTCTTATAAGTGTAAAACATAAAAAAAGTCCTCATATGTTGAGGCATTCATTTGCGACCCATATGTTAGATTCTGGAGCAGATTTGAATGCAGTGAAAGATATTTTAGGGCATTCAAGTTTGTCATCGACTCAAATTTATACACATGGAAGTATAGAAAATTTAAAAAAAGTGTTTAACAAAGCTCACCCACGTGAGAACAAAAAAGAGTAATTATGACAATTAACTTTCAAGCAGTAAACTTCAATACTAAACCAGGTTTAGAGGAGTATTTAGAAAAAAAATTAGAAAAATTAGAAACTTTGTCAGACAAAATCATTGCAGCAAACGTTTCTTTTAAATTAGAGAATACTGCAGAAAAAAACAACAAGACAGTTGATATCAAATTAGAAGTACCCGGAGATGATATCGTTGTGAGTAAAACTGGACAGTCTTTTGAGGAATGTATTGATTTGTCGGTAGATACATTGAAAAAATTAATTATCAGAAAAAAGGAAAAAATTAGCGATCGATAAAAATTGAAGAATTAGCTAAAAAAAAAATCATAAAAATTTGGTTAATTCAAAAAACAGCGTAAATTTGCAGTCCGTTAAACAAACAATTTTAACGGACTGTTCTTTTAAAATAAGTCTTTTATAAATAAATAATGCCGATGTAGCTCAGCTGGCTAGAGCAGCTGATTTGTAATCAGCAGGTCGTGGGTTCGAGTCCCTCTATCGGCTCTAAGTTTTTTTATAAGAACAAAAGGTAAGGCGGGGAGATACTCAAGCGGCCAACGAGGACGGACTGTAAATCCGTTGGTTTCACCTTCGCAGGTTCGAATCCTGCTCTCCCCACAAACTTAATTTTTAAAAGTTTTGTGGTTTAGGATTTAATCTTTAAATTTGCAAAGCTTTTTAGAAGTGAATGCGGGAATAGCTCAATTGGTAGAGCGTCAGCCTTCCAAGCTGAATGTTGCGAGTTCGAGTCTCGTTTCCCGCTCAAATTCTAGTTCGCTAGTGTAGTTAATCTTTGTAAGTAGTTGTTGAAACTTATTTAATCTAAGGTTGGCGAATCAAAAATAAATACCTTTATATAAATTAAAAAGTGTATTTTTGCACTTGAAATAATTAAAAGTTATTTTTTTTAAATTTAAGTATAACAATAGAAATTAATAAAAAGTAAAATGGCAAAGGAAACTTTCAACCGTAATAAGCCGCACTTAAATATTGGTACTATTGGTCACGTTGACCACGGTAAAACCACTACAACTGCAGCAATTACTAAAGTATTAGCTGATGCTGGTTTTTCAGAAGCAAAAGCTTTCGATCAAATCGATAATGCTCCAGAGGAGAAAGAGCGTGGTATTACAATTAATACATCTCACGTAGAGTATGAAACTGCTAACCGTCACTACGCGCACGTTGACTGTCCAGGTCACGCGGATTACGTAAAGAACATGGTTACAGGAGCTGCTCAAATGGATGGTGGTATCTTGGTAGTTGCTGCTACTGATGGGCCAATGCCTCAAACTCGTGAGCACATCTTATTATGTCGCCAAGTAAACGTTCCTCGTATCGTTGTTTTCTTAAACAAAGTAGATATGGTTGACGATGCTGAGTTATTAGAATTAGTAGAGATGGAAGTAAGAGATTTATTGTCTTCTTACGAGTACGATGGAGATAACACTCCAGTTGTTCAAGGATCTGCTTTAGGTGCATTAAACGGAGAACAAAAATGGGTTGATGCTTTATTGCATTTAATGGAAGAAGTTGATAACTGGATTGAAGAACCAGTACGTGACTCTGACAAACCATTCTTAATGCCAGTAGAGGATGTATTCTCTATTACAGGTCGTGGTACTGTTGCAACAGGACGTATCGAGGCTGGTGTTATTAACTCTGGTGATCCAGTTGATATCGTAGGTATGGGAGAAGAAAAATTAACTTCTACTGTAACTGGGGTTGAAATGTTCCGTAAAATCTTAGATAGAGGTGAAGCTGGTGATAATGTAGGTTTATTATTACGTGGTGTTGAGAAAACAGAAATCCGTCGTGGTATGGTTATTTGTAAACAAGGATCTGTTAAACCACACAAAAAATTCAAAGCTGAGGTTTATATCTTAACTAAAGAAGAAGGTGGTCGTCACACTCCATTCCACAACCGTTACCGTCCTCAGTTCTACGTACGTACAACTGACGTAACAGGGGAAATCAACTTACCAGAAGGTGTTGAGATGGTTTTACCAGGAGATAACTTAACTATTACAGTTGAATTATTACAACCAATTGCATTAAACGAAGGTTTACGTTTCGCAATCCGTGAAGGTGGACGTACAGTTGGTGCAGGTCAGGTAACTGAAATTTTAGACTAATTATAGTCAATCAATAATATAGAAGATGTGGTAATCTTCAATGATTACCACTCTTTTTATTCTACGGGCATAGTTCAATGGTAGAATAGCGGTCTCCAAAACCGTTGATCAGGGTTCGAATCCTTGTGCCCGTGCTAAATGAAAACGATATGAAAATCGTACAATATGTAAAAGAATCCTTTGTAGAGTTTAAAGAACATGTAACATGGCCATCTTTTTCTGATTTACAAAGAGACACTATTATTGTTGCAATAGCTACAGTTCTGTTAGCTATATTTTTATATGCGGTAGATACATTATTCACACAAGTGCTTAACTTTATCTACGGCGCTTTTTAGTTTATATAATATCCCGTTTAGTAATTAGAATCATGAGTGAAAAGAAATGGTATGTAATCAAGACTGTAGCTGGACAAGAGCTGAAAGTTAAAGATTATATTGAAAGAGAAATTCAGTACCAAAATTTGAATGATTATGTAGGACAAATTGTTGTTCCTATGGAAAAAGTGATTCAAATCCGCAACGGTAAAAAATATCAAAAGGAAAAAGTACATTTTCCTGGCTACATCATGATAGAAGCTGAGCTTGTGGGAGAAATACCTCACATGGTAAAGAATACATCTGGTGTAATTAGCTTTTTGAGTGCAACCAAAGGAGGTGATCCTGTACCAATGAGACAATCGGAAGTTAACCGAATGTTAGGTAAAGTTGACGAATTAGCAGAAAATGTTGATACAAATCTTGGAGTAACTTACATTGTAGGTGAAAATGTAAAAGTAATCGACGGACCATTCAATGGCTTCAACGGAACGGTTGAGAAAATCATTGAAGACAAACGCAAACTTGAAGTGATGGTTTTAATCTTCGGACGTAAAACCCCACTTGAGTTAAGTTTTAACCAAGTTGAAAAGATTGCATGATCAATCAACAAATTAAAAGTAGAAAATTTAGGCTGCTTCCACATAACGCTTAATTTTAAGAATTAAAAAAATGGCAAAAAAAATTGAAAAAGTTGTAAAACTTCAAGTTAAAGGAGGACAAGCAAATCCTTCGCCACCAGTAGGTCCGGCTTTAGGTGCTGCAGGTGTTAACATCATGGAGTTTTGTAAACAATTTAATGGACGTACACAAGAAAAACAAGGTGCAGTGTTACCAGTTGTTATTACGGTGTATCAAGACAAATCATTTGATTTCGTAATTAAAACTCCACCAGCTGCTGTTCAGTTAATGGAAGCTGCGAAATTGAAAAAAGCATCAGGTGTGCCAAACCGTCAAAAAGTTGGTACTGTTACTTGGGATCAAGTGAGAGCTATTGCTGAAGACAAGTTAGCGGACATGAACTGTTTTACTGTTGAATCTGCTATGAAAATGGTTGCTGGAACTGCACGTTCTATGGGTATAACTGTAAAAGGTGGGCAAGCTCCAGAATAATTAAAACATTTTAGGAAATGGCAAAGTTAACAAAAAAACAAAAAGAGGTATTAGCTAAAGTAGAAAAAAACAAACTTTACTCTATTGATGAAGCATCATCATTAGTAAAGGAGGTTAACTACGCAAAGTTTGATGCTTCTGTAGATATAGCAGTTCGTTTAGGTGTAGACCCTAAGAAAGCTAACCAAATGGTTCGTGGTGTAGTTTCATTACCACACGGAACAGGTAAAGATGTAAAAGTATTAGCATTAGTTACTCCAGATAAAGAAGCAGAAGCTAAAGCAGCAGGTGCTGATTATGTAGGATTAGACGAATACTTACAAAAAATTAAAGATGGTTGGACAGATGTAGACGTGATCGTTACTATGCCAGCTGTTATGGGTAAATTAGGACCATTAGGACGTGTTTTAGGACCTCGTGGATTAATGCCTAACCCAAAGTCAGGTACTGTAACTTTAGAAGTTGGTAAAGCCGTTTCTGAAGTAAAAGCAGGTAAAATCGACTTCAAAGTAGACCGTTACGGAATCATCCACGCTGCAGTTGGTAAAGTATCTTTTGATGCTGATAAAATTAAAGACAATGCGAATGAATTAATTCAAACTTTAATTAAATTAAAACCAACAGCTGCTAAAGGAGTATATGTAAGAAGCATCACGCTTTCTACAACTCAATCTGTAGGTGTATCAGTAGATCCAAAAAGTGTAAACGCTTAAAATTAGTAGATTATGGCAATGACAAAACAAGATAAAGCAAATATGATAGATGAATTGCAAGCTGTATTAGCAGAAGCAAAAATCATCTACTTAGCAGATATCGACGGATTAAACGCTGTTAATACTACTGAATTAAGAAGAGCTTGCTTCAAAAGCAATGTATCTTTACGCGTAGTAAAAAACACTTTATTAAAGAAAGCGATGGAGAACATCGAAGACAAAAACTTCGAAGAACTTTACGGATCTTTAAAAGGAAATACAGCATTAATGACTGCTGAAGTTGGTAATGCACCAGCTAAAGTAATTGATGTTTTCAGAAAAAAATCTGAAAAGCCTATTTTAAAAGGAGCTTGGATTGAAGATAATACTTGGGTTGGTGATGACAAATTACCACAATTAGTAGCATTGAAATCTCGCGAAGAATTAATCGCAGATATCGTTATGTTACTTCAATCTCCTATCAAAACTGTTGTTTCTCAATTAGAGAACAAAGAAGCTGCGAAAGCAGAAGAAGGAGCTTCAGAAGAATAAGACACACTCATATTAAATAAAGTTTAAAAAACAAAAAGCATTAAAATGGCAGATTTAAAAAAATTAGCTGAAGAGTTAGTAAACTTAACAGTATTAGAAGTTAACGAATTATCTACAATCTTAAAAGACGAGTACGGAATTGAACCAGCTGCTGCTGCAGTTGTTGTTGCTGCTGGTGGAGCTGAAGCTGCAGATGAGCAAACAGAATTCGACGTAATCTTAAAAGAAGCAGGTGCATCTAAATTAGCAGTTGTTAAATTAGTTAAAGAATTAACTGGAAAAGGATTAAAAGAAGCTAAAGATTTAGTAGATTCAACTCCAGCTACAGTTAAAGAAGCAGTTTCTAAAGATGAAGCTGAAGCTTTAAAGAAACAGCTAGAAGAAGCTGGTGCAGTAGTAGAATTGAAGTAATTTTTATTACTCAAAAATATAGGTTTGGACCTAACACAGGACGTGTTAGGTCTAAACCTTTTTACGCATAAAGTCATTATATAAACCAAAATTCATTCGAAATTGGCCACTAAAGCAACATTAAGCAACTCGACTGAGAAAAAAGAAAGATTGAACTTCTCTTCTGCAAAAGCAGTCGCTCAGTTCCCAGATTTCCTTGACATTCAGATCAAATCGTTTGAAGATTTTTTCCAGTTGGAAACAAGACCTGACCAACGAAAAAATGAAGGTCTTTACCGAACATTTGCTGAGAATTTTCCAATTACGGATACTCGCAATCAGTTTGTTTTAGAATTCTTAGATTATTTCGTAGATCCACCACGTTACACAATTGATGAGTGTATCGAAAGAGGGTTAACGTACAGTGTACCTTTGAAAGCTCGTCTTAAATTGTACTGTACGGACGAAGAACACGAAGATTTCGAAACTGTTGTGCAAGACGTTTATTTAGGAACAATTCCTTATATGTCACCTTCAGGATCATTCATTATCAATGGTGCAGAACGTGTTATTGTATCTCAATTACACCGTTCTCCTGGGGTATTCTTTGGACAATCTTTCCATGCGAATGGTACAAAATTGTACTCATCTCGTATTATTCCTTTCAAAGGATCTTGGATTGAGTTCGCAACAGACATCAACAGCGTAATGTACGCTTACATCGATCGTAAGAAAAAGTTACCATTAACTACTTTATTACGTGCAATCGGATACGAAAGAGATAAAGATATCTTAGAAATTTTCGACTTAGCAGAAGAAGTAAAAGTTAATAAAGCTAATTTAAAGAAAGTTGTAGGTCGTAAACTTGCTGCACGTGTATTAAACACATGGCACGAGGATTTCGTAGATGAAGATACAGGAGAAGTTGTATCTATCGAGCGTAATGAAATTATCTTAGACCGTGAAACAATCTTAGAAAAAGATCACATCGATCAAATCGTAGATTCTGGTGTTAAGACAATCTTATTACACAAAGAAGATATCAATTCTGCTGATTATGGAATTATCCATAATACTTTACAAAAAGACCCTACGAATACTGAAAAAGAAGCCGTAGAGTATATCTATAGACAATTACGTAACGCTGAGCCACCAGATGAGGAGACAGCAAGAGGAATTATTGATAAATTATTCTTCTCTGATCAACGTTATTCATTAGGTGAAGTAGGTCGTTACAGATTAAATAAAAAATTAGGTTTAGCTATTAGCGAGGATATACAAGTATTGACTCGTGAAGATATCATTTCGATTATTAAATACTTAATCGAATTAATCAACTCTAAAGCAGAGGTGGATGATATTGACCACTTATCTAACCGTCGTGTAAGAACGGTTGGTGAGCAAATGGCAAGCCAATTCGGAGTAGGTTTAGCTCGTATGGCTAGAACTATCCGTGAAAGAATGAATGTTCGTGACAACGAGGTGTTTACACCTATCGACTTGATTAATGCTAAAACATTATCATCTGTTATCAACTCATTCTTCGGAACGAATCAGTTATCTCAGTTCATGGACCAAACAAATCCATTATCAGAGATTACACACAAACGTCGTTTATCAGCATTAGGACCTGGAGGTTTATCAAGAGAAAGAGCGGGATTCGAGGTACGTGACGTACACCACACTCATTACGGACGTTTATGTCCAATTGAAACTCCTGAGGGACCAAACATTGGTTTGATTTCGTCATTATGTGTATTCGCTAAAGTTAATAACTTAGGATTCATCGAAACACCGTACAGAAAGGTAGAAGAAGGAAAAGTGGACGTCGAATCAGCACCTATCTACTTAACTGCGGAAGAGGAAGAATCTAAAGTAATTGCTCAAGCCAATATCGACATGGCAGACGATGGTACTATTGCTACTGAACGTGTAACAGCTCGTGAAGACGGAGATTTCCCTGTGGTAACTCCATCAGAAGTAGACTTAATCGACGTTGCACCTAACCAGATTGCTTCTATCTCAGCATCATTAATTCCTTTCTTGGAGCATGATGACGCCAACCGTGCGTTAATGGGATCGAACATGATGCGTCAGGCAGTTCCATTATTAAAACCTCAAGCACCAATTGTAGGTACTGGATTAGAAAAACAAGTTGCAAAAGATTCTAGAATCTTAGTTAATGCAGAACGTGAAGGTACAGTAACTTATGTTGATGCTGACATTATAACAATTAAATATGATCGCTCAGAAGACGAAGAATTAGTAAGCTTCGATACCGCTGAGAAAACATATAATTTAACAAAATTCAGAAAAACCAATCAAGGAACTACAATTACGTTGAAACCAATTGTAAAAGTTGGTGATCGTGTAGAGAAAGGACAAGTTTTATCTGAAGGTTATGCAACAGAAGGAGGAGAATTAGCAATTGGTCGAAACATGGTTGTTGCCTTTATGCCTTGGCAAGGGTACAACTTCGAGGATGCTATTGTAATTTCTGAGAAAGCTGTTCGTGAAGACTGGTTTACATCTATCCACATCGATGAGTATTCATTAGATGTACGTGATACTAAATTAGGTATGGAAGAATTAACTTCTGATATTCCTAACGTTTCGGAAGAGGCTACAAAAGACTTAGACGAAAACGGTATGATCCGTATTGGAGCAGAAGTAAAACCTGGTGATATCTTGATTGGTAAGATTACTCCAAAAGGAGAATCTGATCCAACTCCAGAAGAAAAACTATTACGTGCAATTTTTGGTGACAAAGCTGGTGATGTAAAAGATGCTTCTCTTAAAGCTTCTCCATCATTACGTGGTGTTGTAATCAATAAAAAATTATTCTCACGTAGTATTAAGGATAAACGTAAACGTTCTCAAGACAAGGCTATCATTGATAGTGTAGAAGCTGAGTACGATGTTAAATTCAATGAATTAAGAGAGATTTTATTAGAGAAATTATACGTTTTATTAAACGGAAAAACATCTCAAGGTATTTACAACGACTTGAACGAAGAAGTGATCAAGAAAGGTGTAAAATACACACAAAAAATCTTATCTAACGTTGAAGATTTCTTAAATTTAACTGGATTAGAATCTCTTTGGACAACAGACGAGGATAAGAACGAATTAGTAAAAGAGTTGATACATAATTATAAAATTAAGTACAACGACTTACAAGGAGCGCTTAACCGTGAAAGATTTACAATCTCAGTTGGAGATGAGTTACCTGCAGGTATCGTAAAATTAGCGAAAATCTATATTGCGAAAAAACGTAAACTAAGAGTAGGGGATAAAATGGCTGGACGCCACGGTAACAAAGGTATTGTTGCACGTATCGTTCGCGACGAAGATATGCCTTTCTTAGAAGACGGAACACCAGTAAATATCGTACTTAATCCACTTGGGGTACCATCTCGTATGAATATCGGTCAGATTTATGAAACGGTATTAGGATGGGCTGGATTAAAAATGGGACAAAAATTTGCAACTCCTATTTTCGACGGTGCTGAAATTGATGACATCGATCGTATTACAGAAGAAGCAGGTATTCCTAAACACGGTACAACTTATTTATATGATGGTAATACTGGAGAGCGTTTTGATCAAAAAGCTACTGTAGGGGTGATTTACATGTTGAAATTAGGACATATGGTTGACGACAAAATGCACGCGCGTTCTATCGGACCATACTCTTTAATTACTCAACAACCATTAGGAGGTAAAGCACAATTCGGTGGACAACGTTTCGGAGAGATGGAGGTTTGGGCATTAGAAGCATTCGGTGCATCTAATATCTTACGCGAAATCTTAACAGTTAAGTCGGATGACGTAATTGGACGTGCGAAAACTTACGAAGCAATCGTAAAAGGAGAGCCAATGCCAGAACCTGGTATTCCAGAATCATTTAACGTATTGTTACATGAATTACAAGGTCTTGGATTAGACATAAACTTGGAAGAATAATAGGGCAACCTATTATTCTACCTTTTTCGTTATAATAATATAATTGTTAGATACATTTCTATATGTCAACAAAAAATAAAACAAGTCAATTCTCAAAAATCCGTATCGGGTTAGCTTCTCCAGAATCGATTCTACAAGAATCTAAAGGTGAAGTTTTAAAACCTGAAACGATTAACTATAGAACGCACAAACCAGAGCGTGACGGGTTATTCTGTGAGCGTATCTTTGGACCTGTAAAAGATTACGAATGTGCCTGCGGAAAATATAAAAGAATCCGTTATAAAGGTATCGTTTGTGACCGTTGTGGGGTTGAAGTTACTGAAAAGAAAGTTCGTCGTGAGCGTATTGGACACATCAACCTTGTTGTGCCAATTGCACATATTTGGTATTTCCGTTCATTACCAAACAAAATTGGTTACATCTTAGGATTACCATCTAAGAAATTAGATATGGTAATTTACTACGAAAGATATGTCGTAATTCAACCAGGTATCGCAAAAGGACCAGAAGGGGAAGAATTAAATAGATTAGATTTCTTATCAGAAGAAGAGTATTTAGATATTTTAGAAACTCTTCCAATCGAGAATCAATATTTAGAAGATTCAGATCCTAATAAATTCGTTGCGAAAATGGGTGCTGAAGCATTAGAAGACCTATTATCTCGTATCAATTTAGATGAATTATCTTACGAATTAAGACACAAAGCACATAACGAAACATCTAAACAACGTCGTACAGAAGCGTTAAAACGTTTACAAGTTGTTGAGGCGTTACGTGAGTCAAATATGCACCACGTCAATCGTCCTGAATGGATGGTAATGCGCGTTATTCCGGTTATTCCACCAGAATTACGTCCATTAGTTCCATTAGATGGTGGTCGTTTTGCAACATCAGATTTAAATGATTTATACCGTCGTGTAATTATCCGTAACAATCGTTTGAAACGATTAATGGAGATTAAAGCGCCAGAAGTAATTTTACGTAACGAAAAACGTATGTTACAAGAAGCGGTTGATTCATTATTCGATAATACGCGTAAAGCATCTGCTGTTAAAGCTGATGGTAACCGTCCATTAAAATCATTATCTGATTCATTAAAAGGTAAACAAGGTCGTTTCCGTCAAAACTTATTAGGTAAACGTGTGGATTATTCTGCTCGTTCTGTAATTGTTGTTGGACCAACACTAAAATTACACGAATGTGGTTTACCAAAAGATATGGCTGCTGAATTATACAAACCATTCGTAGTTCGTAAATTAATCGAACGTGGTATTGTAAAAACAGTTAAATCGGCTAAGAAAATTATCGATAGAAAAGAGCCAGTTGTTTGGGATATTTTAGAAAATGTAATCAAAGGACACCCAGTTTTATTAAACCGTGCCCCTACGTTACACCGTTTAGGTATCCAAGCATTCCAACCGAAATTAATTGAGGGTAAAGCAATTCGTTTACACCCATTAGTGTGTACTGCCTTCAATGCCGATTTCGATGGTGACCAGATGGCCGTTCACTTACCATTAGGACCAGAAGCTGTTTTAGAAGCACAATTATTAATGTTGGCTTCTCAAAATATCTTGAATCCTGCAAATGGATCTCCAATTACTGTTCCTTCTCAGGATATGGTATTGGGTCTGTACTATATGACGAAAATTCGTCGTACTGACCACCAATTTACAGTAAAAGGTGAAGGATTAACTTTCTATTCAGACGAAGAAGTTCAAATTGCATACAACGAAGGAGCTGTTGACTTAAACGCGCCAATTCGTGTAAAAGGAACTATTCGTGTAGGAGAGGAGTTAGTAGAAAATCAATTAATCGAAACTTCAGTAGGACGTGTGTTATTTAACCAAATCGTTCCAAAACAAGTAGGATTTGTAAATGAAGTATTAACGAAAAAATCGTTACGTACGATCATTAACAAAATCATCAAGATTACAGATTTCCCTACAACAGCTGCATTCTTAGATGATATGAAAGCATTAGGATACCGCAATGCCTTCGAGGGTGGTTTATCATTCTCTTTAGGTGATATCTTAATTCCAGAACAAAAGAAAGACCTTATCTCTGGTGCGATCAACCAAGTTGAGAACATTAAGATGAACTATAACATGGGTCTTATTACAAATAACGAACGTTACAACCAAGTTATTGATGTTTGGACAACAACAAACGCAACGTTAACTGAAATTGTAATGAAACGTATGACAGAAGATCAACAAGGATTTAACTCTGTATTCATGATGCTTGATTCTGGAGCACGTGGATCGAAAGAGCAAATTCGTCAGTTATCAGGTATGCGTGGATTGATGGCTAAACCTCAAAAAGCTGGTTCTACTGGTGGGGATATCATCGAAAACCCAATTATCTCTAACTTCCGTGAAGGTCTGTCTATCTTAGAGTACTTTATTTCTTCGCACGGTGCGCGTAAAGGTCTTGCCGATACTGCCTTAAAAACTGCCGATGCTGGATACTTGACTCGTCGTTTGGTTGACGTTGCACAAGACGTTATCGTCATGCACGAAGACTGTGGTACATTAAGAGGTTTAGAAATTTCAGCACTTAAGAAAAAAGAAGAAATTATCGAAAGTCTTTCTTCTCGTGTATTAGGCCGTACTTCGTTAAATGATATTTATAATCCAGATAACGGTGAGTTAATCATTGCTGCTGGTCATATTATCACAGAAGATATCGGTGAAGTTTTAGAAGCTGCTGGTATCGAAAACGTAGAAGTTCGTTCTCCATTAACATGTGAAGCAAAAACTGGAATTTGTGCGAAATGTTACGGACGTAACTTAGCAACAGGTAAAGAAGTTCAAAAAGGTGAATCTGTAGGTGTAGTTGCTGCACAATCTATTGGTGAGCCTGGTACACAGTTAACATTACGTACGTTCCACGTGGGAGGTACTGCTGGTAACGTTTCTGAACAAAATACAATTAATGCAAAAGTTGATGGTACTGTTGAGTTTGATGACTTACGTTTAGTGCAATCTACTGATGATGCAGGAAACCTTGTAGATACAGTTGTTTCTCGTTCTACAGAGATGAAAGTTATTGACGATTTAGGAAACGTTCGCCAACAAACTAACATCGCTTACGGTACAGTTTTATCAGTGAAAAATGGAGCTAAAGTTCAAAAAGGTCAAGAGATTGCAAGCTGGGACCCTTATAACGGGGTAATCATCGCAGAATCTACTGGTAAAATCGAGTATGAACAATTAGAACAAGGGGTAACCTTCCAAATTGAAATCGATGAGCAAACTGGATTCCAAGAAAAAGTTATTTCTGAATCACGTAATAAAAAATTAGTTCCAGCGTTAAGAGTTATCACAATTGATGGTGAAGAAAAAACATACAACTTACCAGTAGGTGCACACTTAATGGTAAATGATGGAGAAAAAATTAATGCAGGTAAAATCTTAGTTAAGATCCCTCGTAAGTCGGCTAAATCTGGCGATATTACAGGAGGTTTACCTCGTATTACAGAGTTGTTAGAAGCTCGTAACCCATCTAACCCATCAGTTGTTTGTGAAATGGATGGAGTTGTATCTTTCGGTAAAATTAAACGTGGTAACCGCGAAATCATCGTTGAATCTAAAAATGGTGAAATCCGTCGTTACTTAGTTAAATTATCTGCTCAAATCTTAGTTCAAGAAAATGACTTCGTACGTGCAGGTGAGCCTTTATCAGATGGAGCAATTACACCAGAAGATATTTTAAGAATCTTAGGACCAACAGCGGTTCAAGAATACTTAGTAAACGAGATTCAAGATGTATACCGTTTACAAGGGGTGAAAATTGATGACAAACACTTCGAGATTATCGTACGCCAAATGTTACGTAAAGTTCGTATTGTTGATTCAGGAGACACAAGATTCTTAGAAGATAGTTTAGAGCATAAAGACGATTTCATGGAAGAAAACGATCGCTTATTTGGAATGAAAGTCGTAGAAGATGCAGGAGATTCTGATACATTAAAACCAGGTCAAATCATCTCAGTTCGTGATCTACGTGATGAAAACTCTAAATTAAAACGTGAAGATAAAAACTTAGTAACAGCACGTGAAGCTTTACCTGCAACAGCAGAAGCAGTTTTACAAGGTATTACAAGAGCATCTTTACAAACTAAATCTTTCATGTCTGCGGCATCGTTCCAGGAAACAACAAAAGTTCTTAACGAAGCAGCTGTAGCTGGTAAAGTAGACGGTTTAGTAGGATTGAAAGAAAACGTTATCGTTGGACACTTAATTCCTGCAGGAACTGGATTAAAAGAGTATCAAAACATTATCGTAGGATCTAACCGTGAATACGAGGAATTAATAAACGCAAAACAAGAATTATAATGTCAGAAAATCAACAAAACGAAGGATTAAACATTGAGTTAAACGAATTAGTAGCTCAAGGTGTTTATGCTACAGGAGCAATCATCAACCACTCACCATCTGAGTTCGTTGTAGATTTTGTTCAGTTTTTACCAGGTGCTAGACCATCAGTAAAATCAAGAATTATCTTGTCTCCATTACAAGCAAAACAATTATCTCAATCGTTAGCAGAAAACGTTTCAAACTTCGAGAAAAACTTTGGTGAAATCAAAGAACCTCAAGTAAACAACGGTACTGCAACTTACGAAGCTTAAGAATCATTCTTAATATTTCAAAAATCCCTCAATCGTAGATTGGGGGATTTTTTTGTTTAATCAAAACTATCAGATTGATAATATTAACTTCATTAATTCTTTCAGATTTATTAAATTAATAATATTTATAAATATATTAACGAATAATCTAAAACAGATAGGGGTTAAAGTTTTTTTCTCTATTTTTTAAAATCGAAAAAATGTTTAGATTTGTAAGAAGCAAATACACAAAGCATGTCTGACTATAAATTAATTCTACCTTCGATGGGAGAAGGTGTAATGGAAGCTACTGTTACCAATTGGATCAAAAATATTGGTGATGCAATTGCCGAAGATGAATCGGTTGTAGAAATTGCAACTGACAAAGTAGATTCTGATGTTCCTTCACCAGTTGCAGGAGTTTTAAAAGAAATCTTGGTTCCAGTAGATGGAATTGCAAAAGTAGGTGAGCCAATCGCAATTTTATCTGTAGATGGAGTTGTAGAGCAAACCGAAGAAGCAGAAGAAGTTGATACAAACAGTGATCAAGAAATTGCAGATACTGCAAAAACGATCGAAGCTGAAGTTGCAACAATTAAATCTGAAACGATTATTACATCGTCTGATGATAAATTTTATTCACCTTTAGTAAAGTCTATTGCAAAAGAAGAAGGAGTTTCTCAAACAGAATTGGATCAAATTTTAGGTTCAGGAAAAGATGGACGTGTAACGAAAGATGATATTTTAAATTTCGTTAAAAATAGAGGAACTCAATCAGTAAATACTACTGTCACTGCTCAAGTTACTCAGCCTCAGGCACCACAAATACAAGCTGCACCAATTTCTGTTGGTGAAGGTGATGAGATCATCGAAATGGATAGAATGCGTAAGATTATTGCGCAAAATATGCTACAAGCAAAACAAATCGCACCTCATGTAACATCTTTCGTTGAAGTTGATATGACGAATATCGTTTTATGGAGAGATAAAAATAAGAATGAGTTTCAAAAGAAACATGGTGAGAAAATTACGTTCATGCCAATTTTTATCGAAGCTGTAGCAAAAGCTATTCAAGATTTCCCAATGATTAATGTATCTGTAGATGGAGATAAAATCATCAAAAAGAAAAATATTAACATTGGTATGGCAGCTGCTTTACCAAGCGGAAATTTAATTGTACCTGTGATCAAAAATGCAGATCAATTTAATTTAGCAGGATTAGCTTCTCAAGTAAATGATTTAGCAAACCGTGCACGTACGAATAAATTGAAACCAGTCGAAATTCAAGGAGGAACTTATACAATCACCAATATCGGTTCTTTTGGAAATACGTTAGGAACACCAATTATTCCTCAACCACAAGTCGCTATTCTTGCTGTTGGAGCAATTGTGAAGAAACCTGCAGTTATTGAAACTCCACAAGGAGATATGATTGCCATTCGTCACAAAATGTATCTATCCCATGCTTACGATCACCGTGTAGTGGATGGCGCATTAGGCGGTATGTTTGTAAAACGTGTAGCCGAATATCTTGAAGCTTTTGATATGAATACACTTGTATAAATATTCATTTGTTAAAATATCAATTATATATCGTAAAAAACTCTGATAACATCAGAGTTTTTTTATTTTTACAATTAGGTTTAATATATAATGAGGTATAGGTTTCTTTTTTTGATTGTATCGATGTTGTCAGTGTTTGTTTTTTCACAAAATACTGAAGAAAACAATACTTTTTACCAAGAAGCAATTCAACAAATAAAAAAGGATAATGGAAAAAGTATCAAGATTTATGAATATTTAATCAATAATGCAACAAATCCAGAACATAAAATTAATTATCAATTAGATTTAATTAAACTAAAAATCTATGTTTCGAAAGATGTAGAAGCAATTGATATCTTTTTTGCCATTCAAGATGAAATCGAAAGCTTAAAGAATCGAGAAATAGAAGATAAATACAATATTATTGGGGCAGATTTGGCACAATATTTAGGATTTAATCAATATTCTCAAAAACTTCTTAAAAAGGTAAAATCAAAAGATAAAAAGTGGATTGATAGCATTCATCACAAGTTTTTAGATCTACGAACAGATTTAGCTGTGAACTCATTTCCCACTTCTCCTATTCAGTCCGAAATAGATGCTCATACAACTATTGATAGTTTAAACAATACGATTAATGAGGTTGAAAAATTTATCTTTTTAAAGAAACTTAAAAATTATTATCTTAAAAAAAACTCACTCGAAAAATACGCTATATACAATACACAATTAACAAAACTTAATGAGCAATTAAAAGTTGAGAAAAAAGGAACAAAAAATCATCTTGTCAACAAACTATTGGAACAGAATAGAATCCGATTAGCAAAAGAAAATCGAAATATTAAGAACTTATCTTACGTTTTTAGTGCAGTTTTAGTAGGTTTAATTTTATTTGTAATTTTTTATAAAAAGAAGGAGAAAGTTGAAGAAACAATTACGAAACCAAATTTAATTTCGGACAAAGTTGAAAACGAAATATTAATCAAATTAGATCATTTTGAACATAATAAAGGCTATCTAAATCCTCATATTACGATTGTACTTTTGGCTAAAGAACTGGATACAAATGTCAAATATTTATCCTCGATTCTGAACAATAGTAAACAGAAAAGTTTTAATAATTACATCAACGAATTGCGAATTGAATATATTGTGAAATGTCTACAAGAAGACCATAAATTTCGTTTGTACAAAGTGAGTCATCTTGCCACTCTAAGCGGGTTTGCTTCACAAAGTAGTTTCACAACTTTTTTTAAATTGGTGACAGGAACCACTCCATCTGTATTTATCAAAAATTTGACTGACAATGAAGATTAGCATATTCTATATATTTTTTGTTTCTTTTGCTTCTGTTTTATGCGCTCAAAAAGTAGATAGCATTCGAATTGCGTATGATTACGTTTATTTTGATCCTCAAAAAGCGATTGAAATGGCAGATCAAATTATTAAAAATTCAAATGATAAGAACGATCAAATCACAGCACGATTAATCAAGACAAATGCGTATACATCTTTAGATGACAGTTACAATTCGTTGAAATATGCCTTCGAAACATACGATTATATCAAGAAAGAAAAAGATATTTTTAACGAAGCTCGTATTTTAGGTCGATTAGGAGAACTTTTTCAGGGATATGGATTCAATACGCAATCAAGAGAATACCTGGATGAATCAGTCAATTTGATTTCTTCTAATGCCTTTCCATCAGAAAAAAAAGCCATGTATTTTGGAAATATTTATGGTATAAAAGGGAATGGATACAAAGATGATTTGGATTGTGATTTTGCGATTAAATACTATGATAAAGCAATAAAAGCATATAAAAATTCGGAAAGTAATCAGTCTATTTTAAATAATTTAGCGCTTGTTTACATCGAAAAATCCAATTGTTTAATTGATCAACATCAGGTAGATTCTGCTAAAATTTATTTGAATGAAGCAATGGAAGTTGTTCAGAAAAATAATTTAGAAGAATATGACCAATCGGCAAAAATTAGTCTTGCAAGGATTTATCAGTATGAGAAAGATTATCATAAATCAAACTCATTATTGATAAATGTTTTAAATGATATACAATCTTCTCAACCTTTGCAAGTTAGTAGTGAAATATATAAATTATTGGCTCAGAATTCATTTGAATTGAAGGATTTCGAGGCTTATAAAAAGTATGTAGACTTAGGTAATAAAGCGAATTTTACTTTAGAAAAAACCTTTTTAGTAACTCAAGAGAAAAGTTTAAACTATTTATTACATAAAGATGATACTATTATTGCGAGATTATTAAAATTTTGGCTTCCTATTTCATTAATTCTTATTTTATCAGTTTTAATATTTCGGAAAATTTACATCATTAATAGAATTAATAATAAAAATACAATTTCTTAAATAATAAAGGTTAACTATATTTAAATCAATGTTTTGCATTATTTTTATCCGTAATGAATTTAAGTAAACTTCATTTTTATTGTGTTAGAAAGGATTTCTTATTCGGAAAATATTTTTTTCATTTGAAAAAATTAAATAACACATTGAATTATGAAGAAGACTTTTATTCTATTGGCAACAATTTTTGGGTTATGCTCAACTACTTATGCGCAAACAATTTTCGAAAAATCGAATACTACAGTTTTTGAAAGAATAAAGAAGGATAAGAAAGAGACGTTAAAAAGAAATTTTGACTGGACAACTTATAATAGAGGAAAAGATATTAATTCTTTTGGAGAATTTTCTCAAGTTAATAGTTCAGTGAAAAGTAGAGCGACTGAGAAGAATGATATAAAACCTTTTGGAAATATAAATGCGCAACGTTGGGCATATGGAAAAAATGTAGATAATAATGAAACGATTTTGTTTTCTATTGATTCTAAATATGGACCAAATGCAACATTTACATTAAAAACATATACGGATGATTTAAAAGTAGATAAACAATTTACAATTAGTATTCCAGAAACAACAACAAGAGCAGAAGCAATCGCAGATTTTTCAGCAAAAATATTAGACAATAATGATAAATTAATTGTTGGGGTTTATGTGCATTTTACAGATGGAGGACAAGGTCCAGAATCTGTAAAAGATCAAATTTGGTTTGTAAATGAAGCAGGAGAAGTTTTATATAAAGAGGATACTACTTCTGCAGAGTTTTTAACAGATTCGAAAGGAAAACAACAAGCGTATACTTATAAAACGAATGATGATTTTGTAATAATTAAGAAAATTAATTTAACTGATACATCGAAAAATTTAGAATATAAAATTCCATTTAGTCTTGCTAATTTTTATGTAGGAATGCCAATAGTACATAAAAATTTGAATGGAAAAGATTATGTAGTTTTAGCGCGTTATACTGAACAATTAGTTGATAATTCAACATTAGAATTTAATACAAATGCAAAATTTGCTTTAGATTTCATTGATGCAGAAACGTTTGTTTTAGATAAAACATATATTTTACCAGTAATCGGATTTGATGAAGAAAATCCGTACACAATTCCGATGGCTACTTTTGGATTGTTCTATAATACTGATAAATACGATATTTCATCTAATATTTATAATACGGATAGTAAATTAGAGTTTACTTATGGTTCATATATTTATGATTTGATGGCTGATAAAGAGTCGTATAATTATTTTGTTGTGAATGAAGATGGTACTATTTTAAAATCACTTACCGAAGATGTCGTAGCTGGTGGTATAGAAACTGGGATCGAATTAATAGAGATACCAAATCAAAAAGATCAAGTAGCAATGTTAGTTGACCAAAATGGTGAAGGAGGATCTAATGTTAAAATATATAATTTACCAGATTTCGAGTTAGCACAAGATTTTCCAGTATTATATAATGATGATATTTTGTCTCTTAATATGAATAGAATTCCAAGCGATAATTCTTTTAATTATGTAGTTGGTTTAAACGCAGGTGAAATGGATAGAGATAAAGCATTTGGTCTTGTAAAACATTATGATGCGAAAGGTGTAGAAGTGAAAAAAGTCAGATTACCAATTACTCTTGAAACAGAATTATTTGCTCCGTTTTTAAATGCATTAACGTTAAATCCAACTATTGTTAATGATGATGATAAGATAGAATATGTGTATGCTTATCAAGATAGAGAAAACGGTGTTGCAGCGAATACATATGGTATTGCGCAAGATGAGAATAATGTTTTAGCAATGTTCTCAGGAAGAACAGAAAGAGGAAACATAACGACAATAGGTTATGGTATGAATAAAAAAGGAGAATTTGATCGTTTATATGCTTATTATGGAAGCGATTATTCTGCTACATCATTTATAACAGATTTCTATAAATTCCCTTTCGAAAGTTTAGCAGTTAATGATATTCAAAAAAATACACAATCAATAAAATATTTGAGTAACGTAAAAGAAATCCGAGTTGATTATGATTATGCTACATATCAAGTATTTAATATGAGTGGAAACTTAATTTCTTCAGGAAATTCTTCTAAAACAATTTTCACAAACGGATGGAATAAAGGAGTTTATGTCATCAAAACAATAGACAAACAAGGTAAAGCTAATACAGCAAAAATCTTAGTTTTCTAATTCTAATTAACACTAATTATGAAAGGAATCCAACTAATTTTAGTTGGATTTTTTTCGTTTAAATTTATAAGTAAGCATTACACCGCCTTTGTAAAGCATCCACTCCCCACTTTTATTAAATGATTGCGCAGAATCATATCGTCCGAAATTAGGAGAATCTTCTTTATAATTTCCTTGAGAGTGTCCTCCACCAACAAAAACATCTAATCCCCAATGTTCGTTAATTTTTACTTGATAACCTATTGTAGCTCCTGTTAAAATTGCAAAACCACGTTGGTATTTATCGGTGTTCCAATAATTCCATTTTTGAATATCAAAGAAACCAACTCCTATGTTTGGACCTATATAAAATTTACTAAAAGATTTATCAAAGTAATATCTACCTTCACCAAAAACCATATACATTTGTAAATGATTTCCTACAAATGATTTCCAAGGAGAGATAAAACGTCAGCTTGTAAAGTTATTCTATCTGTGATTGCATGTTCTACACCAAGATTTACCATTGCAAGAGGAAGGGTTAGAACATTTGCTTTGAGCTGTGTTTCAGTTTTTTTGAGCAAATAATGTGGCAGGAAATAATATGCAAAAAAGTTTTTTCATCATCAAAATTGAATTCATTAGCTTGCAAAGGTAAAAAAAGTGATTTATTAAGAGGTTAATTCAAGCTTTTTTATAACTTTACTTAACATTAAATAACACTATGGCAGCGTTTATATCAATCTTAATCATTTTTTTAATTTTCGGAATTTTTGTTTCGATATTTTTTGTTATTGCCGTTTCTGATGCAAAAGTTAGAGAAAAGAACGAGTTGCATACGTTGAAAAGCTTACCCGAAGATATAGAACTGAAAGCGGTTGTGCGATATAACATTGGGCGTCCACAAGGGAGATTTCTTAAAATGAAATCCTTTCAAGGAAGTGGGGTGCTATATGTTCAAGGTGAGCAATTAATTTTTAAAGATATTTTAGGAAACGAAGATCATGTATATGATTTAAATACATGTAAATTATCTTGGGTTGAAAACAAAATTAACGGAATTACAAATGCGTTCAAGGTTGCAGATCACGAAGCGATTATATTCTTTTATATCGATAAAGGAGTTTCGATTTTTAGTACGATAGAAGAAAATGCTTCGACATCAGATTTGTATATTCGTCTGAAAGAGTTGCGCAAAAGCATTCGAAATGCTAAAAAAGTTGAGTCGGCAAATGAATAGTTAAGCCGGCTCTAAATCCGCTCATATCTTTAAAATCTTTATTCTCTCTAAACTCAAAAGAATAACCCGCATTTAATTCCACAATACTTAATACAGCAATCCCCGCTTTGGGTGTAATTGTCCACGGAGAAACTTCGGCTCGAATCACATAAAAAGCTGAACTGAAGTTTGAGCTATACGGATCAACTTGGTTGTTGCGAAAATTAAACATATATCCCGCACCAATCTCTGGTATCACACGAAATTTATCTTTCATATACCCCAAATTTGCATTTGCATTAAAGGTCAAAATATTGTTATTGTCTTGGACTAAAAATAAATCTGTTCCAACTTTTCCGTAATTTCCATTCCAATATTCGTAACCAACATTAATTGTAAAATAATCGGTTAAGTTTTGTTGTGCTTTTGCCTGAAAACTACTGATAAAAATAAAGAGTGCGATGAACTTTTTCATGTGATAAAATTAATGAATAATTATTTTATAGGAAGAATATTAATCTTATAAAAAATAAATAGCTACAACAAAATATGTTGTAGCTATTTAGATTGATTTATTAAAATTTAAAATCGACTCGAAATTTTAATCCATCGTAAATCCTTTCGTATAAATACGTCCGTAATAATCTGCAAATTTAATTGAAACGCGTCCTTTATAGTTTTTCAGGATTTTTTCTATGTCTTCTTGCGAACTTACATTTTTTTCATTGATAGAAAGAATAATAAATTCATTCTGAACACCAGCTGCAGCTAATTTCCCTCCTGATTCTAAATCTTTCACCATTACACCATAATTGATTCCAAAATTATCTTTTTGACGTTCTGTTAATGGTTCAAATTGTGCTCCCAAAAGTTCAGTTGGTGTTAAGTCAGCTTTGCTTCTTACTTTTGTACTTCCTTTCGCATCTTTCAACGTAATTGTGTATGTTTTTTGTGCATTTCCACGTTTTACAGTCAATGTTACTTTATCACCAGGGCGTTTGCTACCTACGATAAAAGATAATGTAGAGAAAGATGTAATTGGTTTTCCGTCTACAGCTGTAATGATATCACCTTCTTCAATTCCAGAATCGATTGCAGATCCTTTCGAAACCAATTCAGTAACCATTACACCTTTATCAGTTTTTACATTTTTCTTAAATTCTCTGTTGTATTGTTTTACAGCGTCTTCATTTGATAAATCAAAGCCTTTGATACCTAAATACCCACGCTGAACCATTCCATAAGATTTAATATCCTCCACAACTTTTTTTACCAAGTTTGCAGGAACAGCAAATCCATAACCAGAGTATGCACCTGTTGGCGAAGAAATAGCAGTGTTAATACCAATCAAATCTCCATTTGCATTCACTAAAGCTCCACCAGAGTTACCTGGGTTAATCGCGGCATCTGTTTGAATAAATGACTCGATTGGTGATTCAGAATTTTTACCTAAAATATTAATGCTACGTCCTTTTGCTGATACAATACCAGCGGTAACAGTAGAGGTTAAACCAAACGGATTTCCTACAGCTAATACCCAATCACCAACATTAATAGCATCAGAATCTACAAACTTAGTAAATGGTAAACCTTTCTCTGTAATTTTAAGTAACGCAATATCTGTACTCGGATCTGTACCAACTAATTCTGCTGTATAGCTTTTTTGGTTATTTAGGGTTACTTCAATTTTAGATGCACCCTGAATCACGTGATTATTAGTAACAATATATCCATCTTGCGAAATAATTACACCAGACCCCATTCCAGATGGTTGATCTTGATCAGGTTGTTGTTGCTGTCTTCCTCTTTGTTGTGGTGAAGGTTGTCCAAAAAAGAAATCAAAAGGATCAAAGAATTGCTGTTGTTGTTGCTGTCTTCGATTCGAATAATTTTTAATACTTACAACGGTGTGCACAGCTTTATTAGAAGCTTCTACAAAATTAGGCGCATCGTAGCCGTAATTTCCTTTATAATCAACTAATTCGAAATCTCCATTTTTTTGTTCGTTGGCATTGGTAATAAATGGATTGTTTGTATTATCATTCATCAAATAAAAACCTCCCATAGTTGTCATAGAACTAACTAAACCAACTAATAAGTAGCCTGTATATTTTTTCATTTCTTTTTTATATAAGTTTTTAATGTTTTTGATTAAATCAAATTTAAGACCAAAATTTTAACATTTCAAACCGTTTAACGGTTGTTAACACTATATTATAAATCTTTTATAACATTAGTTAAGAGTGATAAAAATGTATTTACTTTGTTTAAAATTTAAGAAGTTGAAATTAAAATTTTATAAATACCAAGGAGCTGGGAATGATTTTGTCATGATTGATGATAGAGAAAAAACATTTCCTATTTCGACAGAACTGATTAATAGGCTGTGTGACCGTAACTTTGGGATTGGAGCTGATGGATTAATTTTGTTACAGAATGACGATCATTCAGATTTCAAAATGGTGTATTTTAATTCTGATGGAAACGAAAGCACGATGTGTGGAAATGGTGGACGTTGTATTATTCGATTTGCCAATGATTTGAACGTTGCCAATGACAAAATGACATTTAATGCAATCGATGGTTTGCATCATGGTGTAGTAGATCACGATGTTATTCGGATACAGATGATTGATGTGAATGAAGTTGAAGACCACGATGGTTATTTGTTTATGAATACAGGTTCGCCACATCACGTAGAATTTGTAAATAATGTAAAAGACATTAACGTGTACAAAAAAGGAAAATCTATTCGCAATGGAGCTCCTTATTTTGAGCAAGGTTCTAACGTAAATTTTGTAGAAGTCATGCCAGATCATTCGCTGAGAATTAGAACGTACGAGCGAGGTGTAGAAGACGAAACCTTGGCTTGTGGTACTGGAATTACCGCTGCTGCAATTGCTGCTTATGTGAAAAATTTAGTAGACAAAAACGACATCAAAGTAAAGGCAATGGGTGGTGATTTATCGGTGAATTTTGAAGAAAATAATCATAACTTTGTCAATGTTTGGTTGAACGGACCAGCCGTAAAAGTTTTTGAAGGTGAAATTGAAATTTAATTCGATCCTATGAAAAAAATAAATTTTGTATTACTATTATTCTGTTCATTTGTACTGATAGGATGTACATTTATAGATGGTTTCAAGGGAAATGCAACAAAAGATGGTTACATCTATATTTCTCGCGGAGCTAATTTTGATCAAGTCTTAGATTCTTTAAAACCATTTTTAAAGAACGAAAAGTTGTTCAAACAATATGCTGAAGATGCAGATTATCCAGCAACCATTAAATCTGGAAAATATAAAATTTCAAGCACAGATACTAACCGTGATATTATCGATCGTTTGCAAGGTGGAGAACAAGAAGAAGTGAAACTTCGTATCAAAAATGAACCTACAATTTATCATTTGGCAAGTTCTGTTTCGAAGCAAGTTGATATGGATTCGGTTCAAGTTTTAACAGCGATTCGAGATTTTGTAAAAGAGAAAAATGATACCACGTTAAATGACGAAACGGTAAAACAATATTTTATTCCAGAAACGTATTTTGTGTATTGGGGAATTACACCAGAAAAATTTGTAGAAAAAATGGTGGCTCAACATGATAAGGTATGGAACGAAGAGCGTCTTGCAAAAGCAAAAACACTTAAGCTATCACCTTTAGAAGTGACAACTTTGGCTTCAATAGTTCAGTTAGAATCATCTGATAATATGGAAGAACAACAAAAAGTGGCGCGTGCTTATATGAATCGTTTAGCGAAAGATATGCGTTTGGAAGCGGATCCAACTTCTATTTATGCTTACAAAATGGAAAATGGTTGGAACCAAAAAGTACAACGCGTGTACAAAAAATGGACATGGTCGTCGAATGCTTACAATACCTATCGCAACAAAGGTTTGCCTCCTGCGCCCATTTGTTTGCCGAATTTAGGAGCAATAGACGCGGTTTTATCACCAGCTAATCACGATTTTATTTTCTTTGCAGCTGACCCGAAAAAACCAGGTTATCATATTTTTACTGCCGATTATCAAGAACATTTGAAAAATGCAGATGTTTACCGAAAATGGTTAAAAGAGAATAATATTAAATAGTATTTAGCTAAACTTAATTTAGTTATCAACAACAAAATAAGATCAATAGAAAATCCCTCAACAGCTTTAAAATAAGTGTTGAGGGATTTTTAATTCGTTATTATTTGATTTTTTAGAACTTATATCGAAGACTCACGATAAAATATCTGCCCAAAACATTGCGTGTTGTAGTCGATATGTAGTTATCTGTAAAGCCATTTGAAACGATGATATTGTTTCCTAATAGATTTCCACCCGTTAAAGTTAGGTACGTTTTCTTCGCAATTTTATAACGCGCAGAAGCATTCCATTCTTTTGCATCATTTAAACGTTCTCCATTACGGTATTGTAAACGATAGGAAAAATCGGACTGAATTAATAAATTATCCGTCACCGACCAAGCGGCATCTCCATAAGGACGCCAAGTTTCAAATTTTTGTTCGAACAAAGATTTGAAATTACTTAAGCTTAAATTTAATCCAGCTTTTAATTCAAATTTCTTCTTGAATACAAACGAATTTTCTAAATTATACGTCTGATTAAAAGACGTATTATTAACCACTCGTTCTGTATCGTCGATTTTACTTCCTGTGTAAGTGTAATAGTCAGAATAATTTAAATTAGCTGTTCCACGCACATTGTACCATTTAGCAAAACGTTTGTAAATCATAAAATAACCTGAATACGTATCATTGTCATAATCCGAATTCAATAAGGTGTTAATCTGTGTTTGATTTTCTTGATTTAGGACAGAAGTTGTAACGATACTTTTTTCACGTTTCGAATAGGATACATTTCCAAAAATATTGAAAAATGAAAAGGAATTAAAATGATTGAAACTTAACGAAGCGGTATGTGTTAGTGCTTGTCTTAAATCACGATTTCCTTGAAAAATACTGAAGTAACTTTGCAAAACATACGAATCGGTCAAATCTTTTGCATGCGGTAAATCGTAGGCTTGTTTATAATTTGCCGTTATAGAAGTCGCATTGTTAAACTTATAATTCAAGCGTGCGTGTGGTAAAACCTTCGTTTCTTTAAACTTCTCGTTTGTCCCATCTGTGAACTTTGCATTTTCTGAAAAGAAAATCAATCCAGCACCAAGATCAGCTTGAAAATTCCCTATTTTTTTTGTCAATGTTACGTCTCCAAAGGTTTCATTGTAATCAAAATTCGTATCACTTATGGTATTGAATGAAGTGATTAAGTTTTGGTAATCATACAATGAATTTTCAAAACGTTGAAAACTGAAATTTGTTCCAACCTTAAATTTAAGGTTCGCTGTATTGGTTAATAAATGATTATAAACGGTATAAAACTGAAACGTATTGACATTATATCGTTGGTCTTGATTCAAATTATATTGATCGTTAATTTTTGATAAATTCCCAAAAATAGTAAATGGTTGATTCGATGAATACAAGTTGAAATCTGGTGTTTCATTTTGGAATTGATGACGAAGATAAAAACCAATGTTATGATCACGACCAATCTTTTTGATGTACGATAAATTTTGACTTAATCTGAAATTTTCGCGATCTGTAAAGTTATTTCTAAAACCTGTTTTTTGCCCATCAAGAAAATTATCAACCGATTGTTCGTCTTCATTTTTCATGTAGTTAAAGTTCAGGTTATATTTAATCTGTCCTTTATCATTCGGATTATAGTCAAGTTTTATACGAGCCATTCCCATCAACGTATTGTTTTTGTTTCGTTGCTCATCTATGGTTGTATAAGGATTTTCTACCGTATTATAAAAACGTTCTACCGTAGAATTGTACTTGATGTTGTTCGTGTTAACTAATCCAAAACCAGAAACTTTAAGCCTTTTATTAGGCTCTACACCGTAATGTAAAGCGCCGTTATACGTACTCATTTCTGGAGCATCAGATTCTGTAGGAAACGATAAACTTGCATTTCCTCCTCGAATGGACAGTTGACTACCGTCTTCCGTAAAATTAGACATTCCACCAAAAAATGTCATGTAATCATCAAAGTCAAAAACCTTTTTTCCAAACGTATTGAAATCATGGATGGTTGTAGCATCACTTTTTTCAGAGAAATAGAAAATTTTAGCTTGCACATCAGCGTGTTTGTCGGCATCTCCTCCAATTGTAACATTTCCAAAAGCGATACGTTTCATATCTTCTTTTAGTTCGATGTTTAACGCAAATTGTTCGTCATCTTCTTGTAAGGAAGAAGCAAAAGGATTGGATTTAAACTTTGTATCCAACTGAATTTTAGAAACAGCATCAGAAGGTAAATTTTTATTCAATAACTTTTCGTTACCACCCAATACTTCGCGACCGCCAACGGTAACTTGAGACATCGGTTTCCCTTTGTACATCACTTTTCCATTTACGACTTCGATTCCTGGTAATTTTTTTAGAATATCTTCTAACGTTTCTTCGTTTCCAACCTTGAAAGAATCCGCATCAAACTCGATTGTATCACCTTTTACTTTGATGGCTTGCTGCGCCTTTACAATGGTTTCTTGCAAAGAAATTTGATTTCCTTTTTTTAGCTTTAATTTTTTGTTGACGTTTTCTGTTAAGTCAACATTTTCTATGTAAGTCTCAAAACCAGCCTGCTCAATTTCAATATCATATTTTTGACCACAAGGTAATTTGAATTCAAATTCTCCAACATTACTTGTAAAAACAAAGCCTTTGCCTTCGTTATTTTGATCAAAAATAGAAACTGATGCATCGGTAACAGGAATACCATTTTCGTCTGCAACAGAACCTTTTAGTTTACATTCTTGTGCAAATGTAAATTGAGCTGCCCCAACGAGTAAGAGTGGGTAGAGTATTTTCTTCATAGAAATATAGTGTTATTGTATACTAATTTTTGTAGAGGTTTTGAGTAGAATTCAATCAGTTCAACTTAAGTTGAACCGATTGAAATCTTATTTTATGCATTGATTATTTGGTGTCTACGCCACCGCCCATCAATTCTTGTGCTTTTTTCTGGATTTCCAATACGACTTTCATAAATTCGTCTTGCGTTACAACCTCTCCTTTAGTCGGTAAGGCAATTTTTAAATCTTTATCCGAAATTTTCAAATCTTTTAAGGTATAAATCATTTTAGCGCCATTCGCTTCAAATTCTGCTTTGATGATTAATCCTGGTAATCCAGCTAAAGAAGTAGGTCCGTCTTTGATTGGAATTGCTGGTGCATACCAAGCGGTAACTGGAATAGAGTCCATCATCACACCTTCTGCTTTTGTTGCTTGGTATCCTGCGATATCCGTTTTTTCGCGTGAGATTTTCCATTTATAATCTGGAATCTGATCTTTGATTAAATATTGTTTAACCCCCATATCCACTTCTTTGTAGTATAAATGAGGTGTAACCGTAAAATCTTTGTACGTTGGTTTATTGTCCATTGCAGCCATTTGTTGCGCAATAATTCCTAAACCACCTTGACCATTGTTTACTTTTTCTTCTAATGTAAATGTTGAATTTTTAGAATTACTTTTGAAGAAATAAGTCATAAAAATTCCACCATCAATTTCAGCTTTTAACATAGGGCCAAATTGTGCTCTGTATGCTTCTGGAATAGTTTTCATGGTTTGATCATAATCCATTTTAACTTCCATGACATAAGTGGCGTCAATATTTTGTGCTTTATTGTCTTGTGCGATAGAAACTGTTGTTGTAAGAATTCCTAAGGCAAATGTTAAGATTGCTTTTTTCATAATTGTTGTATTTTCTATAGTTAGTCTACTTAGTAGGTTGAATGTTACAGAAAAATATTACATTGTTTAGTCAACAAAAAATGTCATTCAAAAAAAGGAAGGTTTCCAAATGACATTTTTTACGTTTTATTTATTGTTTGATTATAATAAATAAGTCGAAATATGACCACCTTTCTTTGCAAACTCTTTTTTCAATTCATCAAATGAATCTTGGTTAATCGCTTTTGTCGAACCTTCTAAAATATAAGTTGTATACCCAAGCGATAAAGCGTCTTTTGCTGTGTAGTACACACAAAAATCGCCTGCTAAACCACAAACATATACACTCGAAATATTGTGATCTTTTAGATAACCATTTAACCCTGTCGGATTTTTTTTATTCACATCAAAAAAAGCACTATACGAATCTATATTCGGATTCATTCCTTTTCGGATAATCGCACTAATCTTCTTTTGATTGATATCTTTATGCAATTCAGCTCCTTTTGTTCCTTGTACGCAATGATCTGGCCATAGAACTTGTTGTGTTCCATTTAAATCAATCACATCAAAAGGATTTTTTTCTGGATGTTGAGAAGCAAAGCTCTTATGATCTGCTGGATGCCAATCTTGTGTAGCGACCACCAAATCAAATTTTTCTTGTAATTTATTGATGCGTTCGATAATTTGATCTCCTTCATTAACAGCTAATGCTCCTCCTGGCAAAAAATCGTATTGCATATCCACGATGATTAAAGCTTTCATAGTATTTTATTTCTTAAGATTAATATGGTATTAAATATAAGTTTTTAAATACGAAAACAGCTAAATTTTCAAGGAAATTTAATCCCGTTTGTTCACGCCAGAATTTCGCATCTCTTCAAAACGTTTCCGTTGATCGTTCATTAACTTGTTGTATTCCTTTTGTGAAATTGCATTTTTATCTTTTGGCTTTTCGATTGATTTAGTATTTGTTGCAGTCGAAATATTCGTTAAAGATATGATACGCTTACCACTTATGGGACCTCTGTTGATCTCTGTTTCTACCTCTGCAATTAAACCAGGTAGACCCCAATAATTTTCAGGACCAGTTTTGTATTTTAAAGTCGGAATGTACCAAGCTGTTGTTTGAATACTATCAATAATAGCTGTTGCTTTTTTGGCTTCGTTACCTAAAATTGTTTTAGTTTCTCGCGTTAATTTCCACTCATAATTTTGCAAAGTGTCTTGTATAGTATAACTTTTCATCATCATGTTTTGTTCTTTCAACAACTGTTGTGTAGACGTATTTTTGTAAATGTTATCTCCATTCATCAACATCATTCTACCACCACGCAAACCTCTCATTCCTTGTTCTTGCGAATTAGAAATTTTCTCCACCAATTTATAAAGTGATTCTTCGCCTAATATGGTCAAGGTAAAATCTTGGGGTTCTTGTAACGATTTCACCATTTGTTCTTGTATATCTTTTGGCATTTGTCTACTTCCACCTCCTGGAGGTTGAAATTTAAAATCGTCGGGTAGAATAATTCGAGAAGTATAACTAACTTCTAACTTTTCTTGTTGCGCAAAAGAAACAATACTTATAAGTAAAATAAAAACTGAAATTATCTTTTTCATTTGTGTGATTTTGTCATTAGACAATTAAAAGGTGAAAATGTTTAATCGACTCAAAAAATATTTATTCTCAAAGTCTAATCTTTATCTACACCTTCTGAACGCATTTTTTTAAATCGTTCCATTTGTTTTTTAGACATTGTTTCAAACTCTTTTTCAGAGATTACGTTTTTTTCTTTTGGTTTTTCGATAGGTTTCATATCTGCAACTTCTTTTACTTCTGTTGCTTTTATCGTTACATTTCCAAAACCTTTATTACTCGTATTTTTAGTACTAATAATTTCTAATTCCAAAATCAAACCTGGTAATCCATTGTACATCGCAGGCCCGTCTTTGATTGCAATACTTGGAGCGTACCATGCCACTACAGATTTTGTACTGTCAATAATTGCAGTCGCTTTTTTGACATCAAAACCAATTATTTTTTTCGTTTTTCTGCTTAATTGCCATTTGTACTCGGTCAGCTTATCTTTTATTAAATAAGGTTTATCCATGAGATTAACACTTTTTGCAAATTCTTTTGTCGATAGATTTTTGTAAAGTCCATTTCCTCCCCCAGACATGCTCATTGAAACAGAAAAACCATTATTACCTTGATTATTACTTATCTTTTCAACTTTTTTATAAGTTGATTCGTTATCATTGATTACTAAAGTAAAATCTTTTGGTTCAGAAAGACTCTTGAAAACATTGTCATAAAAATCACTTGGTAAATTTACTGAACCAGAAGTTTCGACTTTCATGTTCTTTTTAAATTCATCTTTGTCTATATTTATAGTTTCTTGGTAAGTTACTTCCAGTTTCTGTGCAAAAGCGATTGTTGCCAATAATGAGAATGTAAATAGAGTTAATATTTTCTTCATTGTATGTGTTTATAAAACAATATTATGAAGAATAAATTTAATTTCTATAAATGTAGAGTATTAAATAAATGTTAAACCTTTATTGAAAATAAAAATTATTTTAAGTCGTTGAAGTACTGACGTTTTTGAATGAAGTATTGAAAAGGTAATAACCCAATGTCAGAATATTTTTTTGATTGATGATTTTGACGTTTTCTGTACATCTTAAAGAAACCTCCATAAAAATGTATATGCGACAAGAAAACTGCCCAAACATGCGGTAAACCTTGGGTAGGTAAAAATGCCACAGCGGCAATTCCATCCATTGAAAGACGGGTGAAAAGCATTGGAAATAATTTATTTGCTGGCAAGTTTTTCAGCATCATCCACAAACTATTTCTGTAATTTAAATACCATTTTTTCGGATTAGCTTTGTCTAAAGTAGCGCCTCCTAAATGATAAACAGTCGATTCTCCACAATAAAAAACTTTTCGACCTGCATTGTTTAATCGCCAACACAAATCGATTTCTTCCATGTGTGCAAAATAATCTTCATCAAAACCATTTTGCTCAAAGAAATCTTTTTTTCTGATGAATAAACTTGCGCCTGTAGCCCAAAAAATTGGTATGGTATCGTTGTATTGTCCATTGTCTTTTTCTAACGTAGAAAACACGCGTCCACGGCAAAAAGGATAACCAAACTTATCGATAAAACCACCACCAGCACCAGCGTATTCAAAATACGATTTGTTTTTGTAGTCTAATATTTTGGGTTGAACAGCAGCGATCTCTTCGTTATTTTCGAATAATATTTCAATCGGCTCAATCCAATTTTCAGTTACTTCAACATCTGAGTTTAGTAAACAAAAATATTCCGCATCAATATGTTTTAACCCTTCATTATAACCTTGTGCAAAACCATAATTCTCTTTGTTTTGAATGATTTTCACTTCAGGAAATTGAGTTTTCAACAATTCAATAGAATTGTCAGTTGAAGCATTATCAATCACATAAACTGTGGCATTTTTAGAATGGTTGATAACCGAAGGTAAGAATTGAGGAAGTAATTTTTCTCCATTCCAATTTAAGATGGCAATTGCTGTTTTCATGAATATTTAAAATTACAAATCGGCGTATTTCCAACGTTTGTGGCTCCAAAGCCAATTATCTGGATGTTGTTGAATATTTTTCTCTAAATGTTCAAAAAATTGATGCACAATTTCGTTTTCAGCAAAAGTATCTTGCTGAGGTTGCAAACGGATAAAAGTGGTGTGGTAATGACCGCGTTTTATTTTTTCTGTTTGACAATAAACAACGCCCATATCTTTGCGACGTGCAATTTTATCAAACCCATTAAAAACAGGCGTTCTCTGGTTAAGAAAGTTGATAAAATAATGAACGGCAGATTGTTTCGGACTTTGATCTGCTACGAATAAATACGTTAATTCACCGTCATTTGGCGCTTTCATCATAAAACGTAAAACATCTTTCATGTCCAATGCTTTCGTCCCAAAACGACCACGCATGGCATTAATTTTATCATTCCAAAATGGATTTCGAATCTTGTGGTAAACAGCAGCAGTCTCCTCTGTAGATAGATATTTGACAGCACCAATGAACCATTCCCAATTGAAAACGTGTCCACACATCATCATGGTATTTCGTTTTTCCGCTTTTATTTCATCAAAAACGTTGAGATTAGAATAGGTAAAACGTTTGTCTAATTCTTCTTGAGAAATTGAAAAGCTTTTTAAAGTTTCGACCAAATAATCACAAAAATTAGCATAGAATTTTTTATGAATGGCTTTGATTTCTTCTGGCGATTTCTCTGGAAAAGATTTTTCTAAATTGGTTCTAATAACACGCCTCCTATAGCCAATAACGGTGTATAACAGAAAGAACAAAAAGTCAGAAAATCTGTATAAAACCGAAAGAGGTAAGCGAGAAATTTGATAGATGATAAAATAAAAAATGCTGTTCATTCGACAAACAAATAAGCGACAAATTTACGAATTAAAATTTGGTTGTAGCTTGCCAAATTGCATCTTTCGGAACTGGAGCTACAATCGTCATTTCTTCTTTTTTGACAGGATGTTCGAATGTGATTTTATAGGCATGTAAACAAATACTACCGTCAGGGTTAGAACGTTTTGCACCATATTTTAAATCACCTTTTATAGGGCAACCAACTGCTGAAAGTTGTGAACGAATTTGATGTGAACGACCTGTGAATAATTTCACTTCGACACAATGAAACGTATCCAAAGCACCTAAATAGGTGTATTCTAATATCGCTTTTTTAGCTTCAGGCGTTGGTTTAGAATAAACCGTTGTTTTATTATTCTTTGGATTTTTCTTTAAGTAATGTTCCAAACGTTCGAAATCTTTCGGAGGTTTACTTTGAACAATGGCGCGATAAACCTTGTCAATATTTCGTTTCTGAAACATTTCGTTCATACGTGTCAAGGCTTTTGAAGTTTTAGCAAAAATTAAAACGCCAGAAGTTGGTCGATCCAAACGATGCACTAAACCTAAAAAAACATTTCCTGGTTTATTGTCGCGTTGTTTTATATAGTCCTTTAGACTATCGATAAGTGGAATATCTCCCGTTTCGTCTCCTTGCGCTAATTCGCCTGCTTTTTTGTTAATGATTAACAAATGGTTGTCTTCGAATACTATTTCTGGATTCATGATTTTTTGAGATTGAGATTGAGGTTGAGGTTGAGGTTGAGACTGAGATTTAGGTTGAGGTTGAGGCTTTCTTAACCTTAACCTTATCCTTTATCTTTACTTTATCCTCAACTTTTAGAATTATTTTAATTTTTTAAAACTTTTTTGAGTTTATTTATCTCAAAAATTGTAGCATTTAATTCCTCAAGAAGTGGATTAATGGAATCTTCTTTGAAATATCCAACTTTCTGCCCATAGAATAAATGAGATTTTGTTTCAAAAGCAGAACCTTTTGCAATTTCATAAAATCTAACTTTATCATTTATACTCGACTTACCAAAACCTTCGGCAATATTTGCTGAAATACTTTATGCAGAACGTCGAATTTGTGATGTTAAACCATAATCTTCCGTTCGTGGTAAATTTGAAGTTAATTCAAAAATTTGAACTGCAATATTCATGGCTTTTATCCAAATTGGCATTTCTGTGAAATCGTGATAAGGCATAATTTGAGACTGAGATTAAGTTTAAGAAAATAGACAGAGATTAAGGTTAAGGTTAAGATTGAGTTTTGTCTTTATCTCAACCTCAACCTCAATCTTTAATATTGTTCATTAACATTTGGGAAATCGCCCGATTTTACATCAGCAACATATTGTCCAACTGCTTGGTGAATTTGATCTTCTAAGTTTAAATATTTACGAACAAATTTTGGCTTAAATTCATTATTCAACCCTAACATATCATGTACCACTAAAACTTGTCCATCGCATCCAGATCCAGCACCAATTCCGATTGTAGGAATGTTAATTGATGCAGTAACTTTTGCAGCTAAATCAGCAGGTATTTTTTCCATTACTAAAGAAAAACATCCTAATTCTTCTAATAATTTAGCATCATTAATTAATTTATCTGCTTCGTCATTTTCTTTCGCACGAACTTTATACGAACCAAATTGGTAAATAGATTGTGGTGTAAGTCCCAAATGTCCCATAACAGGAATACCAGCATTTACAATACGGCGAATAGATTCTTCAATTTCTTTTCCACCTTCTAATTTGATGGCATGTGCACCAGATTCTTTCATGATTCGAACTGAAGATTCTAATGCTTTCTGCGGATCAGATTGATACGTTCCGAAAGGTAAATCAACAACCACTAAAGCACGTTTTGCACCGCGAACAACACATTGAGCATGATAAATCATTTGATCCAATGTAATTGGTAACGTTGTTTCGTGACCAGCCATTACATTTGCAGCAGAATCACCAACCAAAATAACTTCCGTACCAGCTGCATCTACAAGAGAAGCAATGGTAAAATCGTATGCCGTTAACATCGAAATTTTCTCTCCAGTAAATTTCATGTTACGAACAGTTTCGGTTGTAATACGTTTGATTTCTTTATTTACAGACATTACGTTTAATATTTATAACTTCTGTAAAGTTAAATTGAATATTAAAACAGAACTAATTTTGTTGAAATTATTTCATTTTATATGAAAGAGATTTCTCAATACCTCGAAATGATATACTATATGGGATTCTGAAACAAGCTAAGAGTGACAACGAATCTGAATATTGAAAAAGGCTGAAGAAAATGTCATATGATTTGGAGACGATTGTCAAAAAGTTGAGATAAAGAATTTTAAATTAAAAGGAGAAGCTTTGGTTGAGCTTAGGTATATATGTTCATTTTTTATTCATGATTTTTTTATTGTTTTCAATTGAATTCATATGCCCTTCGGGGAAGTCTTGACACAAAAACGAACCAAAAAGGTCAAGACTTCGATTTTCGCCGTTCAATTCTCATTTTACTCACTAAAAAGATTAAATGATTCGCATAGGCTCACTAATCTTTTTTACGTTCGTTTCAATGGATTGAAGCTCGTCTGCAAATCGTATGTCGGCTCTAAAATTGGTTGTTAAAAGTGGATGAGGTTAAGATTCTTCAAGAAATTTTAATGTTCATTTTCATTCCTGATTTATTGTAAAGCGTTTAAAATTACTTTTAAAACACTCACGCATAATATTACAGCAATAAAAGCTTTGGAATTCAGCTTCTATTTACTCATTTTTAGTGAATTGGTGTTTATATTTAGAGATTTTGACTAAATTTGTTCTCTTAAACTAATTATAAATCACCATAAATGAAAATAGCAATAGTAGGAACAGGCTACGTTGGCCTATCTAATGCCATTTTATTAGCTCAACACAATGAGGTAGTAGCGTTAGATGTTGTTCCAGAAAAGATTGCACTGCTTAATGCTAAAAAATCTCCGATTGAAGATGCTGAAATCATAGATTTTTTACAACACAAAGACCTTAATTTTCTTGCAACTTTAGACAAAGAGGAAGCGTATAAAAATGCTGAATATGTAATTGTTGCAACACCTACTGATTACGATCCGAAAACAAACTATTTTAACACATCAAGTGTAGAGTCGGTTGTACAGGATGTAAAACACTATAATCCGAATGCTGTAATTGTAATTAAATCGACTGTTCCAGTTGGTTTTGTAGAGGATTTAAAATCAAGATTAGATTATCAGAATATTATTTTTTCTCCCGAATTTTTGAGAGAAGGAAAGGCATTGTATGATAATTTATATCCTTCTCGAATTATTATTGGTGAACAAAGTGAAAGAGCGGAAGTTTTTGCTAATCTTTTGAAAGAAGGAGCGATTAAAAAAGATATTCCGACCTTATTTACACATTCAACAGAAGCCGAAGCAATCAAGCTTTTTTCGAATACTTACTTAGCGATGCGTGTTGCTTATTTCAATGAATTGGATAGTTATGCGCAAATTTATAAGTTAGATAGCAAACAAATTATTGAAGGTGTTGGTTTAGATCCTCGTATTGGCTCGCATTACAACAACCCATCATTTGGGTATGGCGGATATTGTTTGCCAAAAGACACCAAACAATTGTTGGCGAATTACGATGCAGTTCCAAATAATATCATACAAGCCATTGTCGATGCAAATAGAACAAGAAAAGATTTCATCGCTGACTCTATTTTAGCGAAAAACCCTAAGAAAGTTGGGGTTTACCGTTTGATTATGAAATCAGGATCAGATAACTTCCGTGCATCTGCTATTCAAGGAATCATGAAACGCATCAAAGCAAAAGGAATAGAGGTTGTTGTTTACGAACCAGTTCTGAAAGAAGATACGTTCTACGGATCGAAAGTAACGAAAGATTTAGAAACTTTTAAGGCAGCATGCGATGTAATTATCTCGAATAGAAATGCGCCTGAATTGGCCGATGTACAAGAGAAAATTTATACACGCGATTTGTTTGGAAACGATTAAATAACAACTAAAATACTATGAAAACAATATTAATTACAGGTGGAGCTGGTTTTATCGGATCTCATGTTGTAAGAGAATTTGTCTTAAAATACCCAGAAACAAAAATTATCAACCTTGATGCGTTGACATATGCTGGGAATTTGGAGAATTTGAAAGATATCGAATCGTATCCAAATTACGAATTTGTAAAAGCGGACATTGTTGATGCAAAACATATTTTAGAAATTTTTGAACACTATCAACCCGATGGTGTCATTCATTTAGCTGCCGAATCGCATGTGGATCGTTCGATTACGAATCCATTAGAATTTGTGATGACCAATGTGATTGGAACAGTTAATTTATTGAATGCTGCAAAACATATTTGGAAAGATAATTTTGAGGGGAAACGTTTTCATCATGTTTCGACAGATGAGGTGTTTGGTGCTTTGGGAGATGAAGGTTTTTTTACAGAAGAAACTTCTTATGATCCACATTCGCCTTATTCGGCATCCAAAGCGTCTTCAGATCATTTTGTAAGAGCTTACCATGATACGTATGGGCTACCGATTGTGATGACGAATTGTTCGAACAATTATGGGCCAAATCATTTTCCTGAAAAATTAATTCCATTGTGTATTCACAACATCTTAAACGGGAATCCACTTCCAATATACGGAGATGGAAAATATACGCGCGATTGGTTGTTTGTGATTGATCATGCGAAAGCGATTGATTTAGTTTTCCACGAAGGTAAAAATGGAGGATCTTACAATGTAGGAGGGTTCAATGAGTGGCAAAATATCGACTTGGTAAAAGAATTGTGTAAGCAAATGGATGAAAAATTAGGGAAAGAAGCAGGAACTTCCGAACAATTAATCACCTTTGTAAAAGACCGTCCAGGACATGATTTACGTTATGCGATTGATGCAACAAAAATCAACGAAGAGTTAGGATGGAAACCAAGTGTGACTTTTGAGCAAGGTTTGAGTCTAACTATCGATTGGTTTTTAGAGAACCAAGAATGGTTGGATAATGTAACCTCTGGTGATTACCAAAATTATTACGAAAAACAATATAATTAATCTGTTTTACGTTGATTTTAATCAACTTAAAACCTAACAACCTAAATTTATTTTATGAGTTTAGACTCGAATAAGAATCAAGAATGGTCACAAGTGATCGAATCTAAATCTTCTCTCTTTTCATTGAATTTGAAAGAAGTATGGCGATACAAAGATCTGGTGTATATGCTTGTGAAGAGAGATTTTGTAACTTCTTTTAAACAAACTATTTTAGGCCCTTTGTGGTTTTTTATTAATCCAATTTTTACAACAATCATGTATGTGATTGTTTTTGGGAATATTGCAAACTTATCAACAGATGGTGCACCGCAAATTCCTTTTTATTTGTCAGGAGTTATTCTATGGAATTATTTTTCTTCTTGTCTTAATAATACATCAAATGTCTTTAGAGGAAACGCCTCTATTTTTGGGAAAGTGTATTTTCCGCGTTTGGTTATGCCTTTAGCAATTGTAACGTCTAACCTAATGCAGTTTGCTGTGCAATTTTGTCTTTTCTTAGGTTTCTTAATCTATTACTTGATTGTAGACCAAAATGTTCACCCTAACTTATGGGTATTGGCGACACCATTTTTGATTGTATTAATGGCAGCTTTTGCGATGGGGGCAGGAATGATTTTTTCTTCCATGACCACAAAATACAAAGATTTGTCGATGCTACTTAGTTTTGGTGTTTCGTTGTATATGTATGTAACACCAGTTGTCTATCCTGTGTCTTCAATTCCTGAAAAATACAGATGGATTGCAGATATTAATCCTTTAACAGGTATCTTCGAATGTTTTAAATATGCTTATTTAGGCGTGGGAGATTTCAATGTTGGAATGCTACTTTATTCCACTGTTTTTATATTTAGTATTTTATTGATTGGAACCGTTATCTTCAATAAAGTCGAAAAATCATTTATGGATACTGTTTAATTAGTAAGAATTTATTATGTCAAAAAATATAGTTTTAGATGTCGAAAATGTTTCGAAACAGTATCGTTTAGGTGAAGTAGGAACAGGTTCATTGCAACACGATATCAAACGTTGGTGGGCAAATGTAAGAGGACAAGAAGACCCATTTCTTAAAATTGGAGAAACCAATGACCGTACACAGAAAGGAGATTCTGACTATGTATGGGCGTTAAAAGATATTAATTTTCAAGTAGAGCAAGGACAGGCTGTCGGAATTATTGGTCGAAATGGAGCAGGTAAATCAACCTTATTGAAGTTACTTTCTCGTGTAACCAAACCAACTACGGGTTCTATCAAATACAAAGGTCGTATCGCTTCGTTGTTAGAAGTGGGTACTGGCTTTCACCCAGAAATGACGGGTCGTGAAAATATTTATTTGAACGGTGCTATTCTTGGAATGACACGAAAAGAAATCACCCGAAAGTTTGATGAAATTGTAGCCTTTGCAGGTGTAGAGCGCTATATCGACACTCCTGTTAAACGTTACTCATCAGGAATGTATGTTCGTTTGGCATTTGCTGTTGCCGCACATTTAGAGTCCGAAATTCTGATAGTTGATGAGGTGCTTGCCGTTGGTGATGCCGAGTTTCAAAAGAAATGTTTGGGGAAAATGGGCGATGTAACCAAAGGAGAAGGACGAACGGTGCTTTTTGTGAGTCATAATATGACAGCTGTTGAGACACTATGCACAATTGCTGTATCTATGCGTCAGGGAACTATTGTTGATGTAGGGCAGCCAGAACTTTTGATTAAAAACTATTTGGCAGATAGTATCACAAATTGTAGAAAGATTGAATTTGATGACATAAATAAAGCCAAAGGCAATGAGCATGTAAGGATTAAATCTGCTTCAATTAATAATCTATCAACTTTAGATCCAGCTGAAACAATTGATGTTACATCAGATATAGAAATTGTTTTTGAAATAGTGAATCAAACCAAAGAAGAGAAACTCTCATTAGGTTTTGATTTAAAAAATACACGAGGAGATGTGATTTTTGGAACGGGTAATAAATTTAATTTTCCGATTGATATTCCAACAAAAATATCGTGTCAAATTCCTGGGAATTTATTGAATGATGATACGTATCAAATTTTACTTTATATACATACTGAAGGGATGAGCTCTTTATATGCAGAAGATGAAATATTAAGTTTTGAGATAAAAGATATAGCTAGAGAAAGTGGATATTTAGGAAAAGTTAATGGTTTTATTCGACCTCAGTTAATTTGGAAATAGCTATGTTAAGAAAATTGTATGATAAAAAAATACCAGCAATAGGTTTAGCAATTTTTAGAATTGCTTATTGTTTGGTTCTATTTGCAGAAATAGTACAGTTTTATTATTTTCGACATTTAATTTTTGACAAAGTACCTTATTTAGATCAAGCAGAAATCAATTTTGGAATTCCGATTGCGATCTGGGGTATTTCTGTATTATTTATTGCGTTTGGATTATTTACCAGAACAGCAACAATTGTTAATTATTTATTAAGTTTAATATTAATAGGGAGCATAACTACTTATGAATATCACATGTTCTACGCTTACATGGGAATTAATTTTTTGCTCATTTTTCTTCCTATTTCAACGAGTATATCTATAGACCGATTACTATTAAAATATAAATATTCTAATACAAAATTTGAATATAATCCTCCAGCAGAAGTAAGTGTACTTGCTTATTTTATACCGATTTTAGTTGGGGTCGCATTTGTTTATTTTGATTCCATATTTTTTAAATTCTCGTCTGAATTTTGGATGAAAGGATTAGGAATGTGGTTGCCTACATCTGTACCACCAATTATTTTAAATGATTTACAATTTTTGTTAAATCAAGAATATTTAATGTATTTTTTAGGGTATTTAACTTTGGTATTCGAAGCGATATTCTTGTTTACATTTTTTAGAAAAAGATGGAGAGTTCCTCTTCTAATAATTGGTATAGGTTTGCACGTTGGTATTTTAATCTGTTATCCTATTCCTTGGTTTGCATTAGGAATGTGTAGTTTGTATTTATTAATGGTGCCAATAAGTTGGTGGGCTCTATTTTTTGGAACAAACAAGAAAAGATTACCAACAATTACGTTTTATTATGATGGAGAATGTCCCTTATGTAATCGTACCAAAATAACGATAAAGCACTTTGATATTTTCAAGAAAATAGAGTTTAAAACAGTTCAATATTATGCTGAACAAGAACCATTGCTAAAAGATATTCCTTACGATACATTATTAGACGATATACATTCTATAAAAAACGGAAAAGTTTACAAAGGTTTAGATACTTATATACAGGTTTTGAATAGTATGATCTATACAAAACCATTGAGTTGGCTGTTGAGATTACCGGGTATTTATCATTTAGGAAAAGTAGTATATGCTTACATAGCAAAAAACCGAAATACAGAACGTTGTACAGAAGAAAACTGTGGTTATACACCACCTGTAATTCCTCCAAAAGAAGAAGAATTGAAGATACTTCATAATTTCACTTTAAAAGATTTGAAGATAAAAATCATAACAGCTGGTGTTTTAGCTTTATGTCTTTTGCAGTTAATTATTTCGTATAACTCTGACCTTAATGTAGATATAAGACAAAAAATAGGTGTAGAAGATAACAAATTTAATAAAAAGATAGAGCGGACAGCTAAAAGTATCGAATCAATTGGACAAACTTATATGGGGATTACCCACCACGCAGTGTTTGTTCAGGATCATTTTACAGAGTATAATCATAATATAGCAATAGCTTATATCAATCCACTAAATGATGCCGAAGAATGGTTACCTATTACAGAGGAAGATGGTACAACTGGATTATATCTTTTGGGTTCGATATGGGCAAAATGGGGTTTTCGAGTAAATGGTAACATGATAGATCAAAATAACTTAGAAAAAGGGATTCGGGATTTTACAGCATTTTGGGCTTATAAAAATGGTGCCGATTTGAATGACGCTACCTTCACTATCAAAGTAAAAAAAATAGATACACCTAAGAGTTGGGAAAAAGATTTCTTGAAAAAGCAAATGCAAAAACCTTGGAAAGATGTAGGTACGGCGCGTTGGAGAGATAAAGAATATTTTATTGACATACCAATAATAGAAGAATTATGAAAATAGCAATACTTGGTGCAAGTTATCTTCAATTACCATTAGTAGAGAGAGCGAAAGCTAATGGAATAGAAACACATTGTTTTGCTTGGGATGATGGAAAAGCAGTTTGCAAGGAAGTTGCTGATTATTTTTATGATATTTCTGTTTTAGAAAAAGAAACTATTTTAGAGAAATGTCAAGAAATAAATATTGATGGAATATTAACTATTGCAACAGATATTTGTGTTCCGACTATTTCATATGTTGCAGCAAAGATGAATTTGATCGGTAATTCTACGGAAACTGCTTTGTTAACAACGAATAAAGGACTGATGAGAGATTGTTTCCATACACATAATATCCCATCACCTGCACACAGAACAATTACAGACATTAAACAGCTTTCTGCTATTGAGAATACATTTCCGTTAATTGTTAAACCTGTGGATCGATCAGGTAGCTTAGGCGTTAAAAAAGTATCCCATCAAAAAGAGTTATTGGATGCTGTAGAAGAAAGCTTAAGCTATTCTTTTGAGAAAACATGCATTTTAGAAGAGTACATTTCAGGTGTAGAAGTTAGTGTTGAAACATTAAGCTGGAAAGGCGAACATCAAATCGTAAACATTACTGATAAGGTACTCTCTCCAGAACCTTATTTTGTGGAAATTGCCCATCATCAGCCCACGGCATTACATGGTTCATTACAAGAAAAAATTAAAGAAATTGCTTTGAATACCTTAAGAGCAACTAATATCGAGTTTGGCGCATCTCATATAGAAATGAAAATCACCGAAGCTGGAAATGTCTATGTCATAGAAATTGGAAGCCGTATGGGTGGTGACTTTATAGGTTCAGATTTGGTGAAATTATCTACAGGCATAGACTATTTACAATGTGTATTAGATATCGCTCTGAATCAATTTAATTGGCAAGAAAGTATTCCAAAATATAACCGATATGCGGGTGTTTATTTTTATTGTAAAGAAACGCAATCATTAAATCCTTATTTCCAGAAAGAATATGAATGGACGGTGAAGAAAGAAATTCTTAATGATGATTTAAAATTAATAAAAAGTAGCAATGACCGTTCAGGCTATCTTATCTATCAATCTGATAAAAAAATTGAATTATGACACGTATCGCTATTGTAGGTTCTGGACATTTGGGACAACAAATTGCTTATCATATTCACCAAGATACTGGTGATAAAGTTGTTGCTTTCTTTGACGAGTATAAAGAGAAAGATACATTGGTGGATAATATTCCTGTAATTGGTGGAAACAATGATATTGAAGAAGCTTATAAAAGCAAACAATTTGACGAAATACTTATTGCAATAGGCTACAAACATCTTGATTTTAAAAAGGCAATTTTTGATAAATTAATTAATAAAATTCCTTTTTATACTTTTATACATTCTTCAGTTTACATCGATCCAAGTGCAAAAATAGGAAGAGGTACAGTTGTTTATCCTGGCTGTATACTAGATCAATATGTAGAAATTGGTGATAATGTCTTACTTAATATAGGATGTGCAATTGCACATGACAGCCAAATAGGAAGTCATTCTTTTTTATCTCCAAGAGTGAGTATTGCTGGATTTGTAAAAGTAGAAGAGTTATGTATATTAGGAATTAATTCTACCATTATAGATAACATACGAATAACAACTAAAGTCCAAATAGGAGGAGCTACAGTCGTAATCAAAAATTTAGAAAAACCAGGCTTATATGTTGGTAATCCTGCAAGATTTATAAAATAAAAAATACACAAATGACCATACCTTTCAATAAACCATTCATTATTGGTAATGAACTAAAATATATAGAAGAAGCTGTACAATCTGGTAAAATATCTGGAGACGGATTATTTACCAAAAAATGTCAACAGTTTTTCGAAGAAAAATATAATTTTCCAAAAGTGTTGTTAACAACATCTTGTACTGATGCTTTAGAAATGGCGGCTATACTTTGCGACATCAAAGAAGGTGATGAAGTAATTGTTCCAAGTTATACTTTTGTTTCTTCTGCTAATGCATTCGTGTTACGTGGTGCGAAAATAGTCTTTGTCGATTCTTATGCAGATAATCCGAATATAGCCCCAAAAGAAATAGAAAAACACATCACTTCCAAAACCAAAGTCATCGTTCCTGTACATTATGCAGGCGTAGCTTGTGACATGGAAGCGATTATGAGTCTTGCCGAAAAACACAAGTTGTTTGTCGTAGAAGATGCGGCACAAGCCATAGATAGTTATTATACGTTTTCTGATGGAACTAAAAAAGCATTAGGTTCAATTGGTCACTTCTCGGCATTTTCTTTTCATGAAACCAAAAACATCATTGCAGGAGAGGGAGGGATGTTGGTGATAAATGATGAAAATTATTTTGAAAGAGCAGAAATTATTCGTGAAAAAGGAACCAATAGAAGTGCGTTTTTTAGAGGAGAAGTGAATAAATATGGTTGGGTAGATTTAGGATCATCATTTTTACCATCAGAAATCATTTCTGCATTCTTGTATGCACAATTAGAAAATTTAGATAAAATTCAAGCAAAGCGTGTAGCAATTTGGAATCGATATCAAAATGAATTAGCAGATCTAGCAACAAGTGCTAAAATCCAGTTACCTGTCATTCCAGATTTTGCGACTAATAATGCACACATGTTTTATATTGTTTGTAAAAATTACGATGAAAGAACGGCATTAATAAGCCATCTAAAAAAAGAAGATATTCATCCAGTATTTCATTATTTAAGTTTAAATAAAAGCGAATTTTTCTTGAAAAACAACGAAGAAATCAATATCCCAAATTCTGATAAATTTACGGATTGCTTGTTACGTTTGCCTTTTTATTACGAATTGGCCGAAAATGAGCAAGATTTAATCATATCTGAAATCAAACAATTCTATAATGGAGAAAACTAAAATTCTTTTTGTAGTTGCTGGGTTCTATAGAGCAGGTGCCGAACGTTTTGCTTATGAAATCGACCGAGCATTAGATAAAAATAAATTTGATTTAACTATTTTATCTTTAGAACAAGAAAAAAAAGTATCTAAACTGTGGAATGTTAGATATTATGAAAACTTACACAAAGAACAAGGTGCTGAAATTAGGTATATTGATGATTTTATAGATAAGAGATTTTATGAAAAAAATAGGTTGCGTAATAAAATAAAACGTCAACTTGGATTATTTCCTAAATATATAGATCTATGGAAAATTGATAAGTTGTCAAAATATATGGATCAATATGATGTTATTCATTGGATGGGGGAGTATATTTTTATAAATAATATTCCAAATAGAATCAAAGAAAAAAGTTTGATTCATATGATGACCGCAAGGTTTCAGAAAAATGATTTATATGATAATTTTGATCACTCATTCAATTTTAATTTCTGTACTCCGTTTAAGAAAGAAGAATTAAAGTACGAACTGGAACAGTTTGTAAGTTATCATTCTACATTTATTCCCTTGGTCATGAAGATTGATAAGAATAATAAAAAGTGGAAATTTAAAGAACAACATATAAAAAAAATAGGAATATTTACGAGATTAGATCCATTTAAACCATTAGATCCATTTTTCTATTCTTTCCAATTATTGTTAGATAGATTTCCTAATGTTGAATTACATATTTTTGGCAATGGAAATCCTAAAGAACATCGAATGATTGATATGTTAGAGAGGTTAGGAATTCAAGATAATGTTTTTTTTAGAGGACATCAAGAAGATATTGTAGAAACAGCAATTAATGAAGAGTTATCTTTGTCTTGGTTTCAGGGGTATAACAATGACAGACCCGCAGGATATGCAGGTTTAGATATCTGTACAACAGGAACACCTCTTATTTGTTGGGATTTTTCTCCTAAACCAAATAATTTTGAAAACCCAATTTATCCACATTACAAAAATCTTAATAAGTTTGTTGATAAAACTTTGCAGATTTTAACCGATGAGGTTGAGGCTTCAAATTTGTCAGATAAGCAATATTATGATGTTATAAATAATAGAGATGTTGATGATTATATTAATATTGTTGAAAATGAATATATTAGGATTAAAAAAAACTAATTAATCTAAAATGAAACTTCTAACCATAATCATATCAACACTCAACAAAGGAATACTAGGTTTAGAAAAAACTGTTTCATTTCAACATCCAGATATCTGTTATCTTATTGTTCATCAAAATCATGATGACATTGAAATCCCTAATCAGTTATTAAGAGATGATATAACAATCATAACTACACAAACAAAAGGTTTGTCAAATAGTAGAAACATAGGTATTTCAAATTGTACTACAAAATATGGGCTTATAGCTGATGATGATGTAACATATATTGAATCAGGATTACTTGAAATTCTTACTATTATTGAAAACGATAAATTCGATGTTGCTACATTTAAAATAAAAACTTTACATGGTGAACCTGAGTATAAAAACTATCCTTTTGAGAATCTTTTAATAAAAGAAGATTCAAAACATTGGGTATCTTCTATAGAGATTTTACTAAATATTGAATCTATAAAAAGTAAAGACATTACATTCGATAATCGATTTGGATTAGGTACTTTCTTGAGGAAAGGAGAAGAGCAGATTTTATTATTTGATGCAATGAAATGCAATATGATAATAAAGTATTTTCCTATATATATTGTGAATCATCCTTATGAAAGTTCTGGTAAGAAAAAAAGTAAAGAAATGTTTAACTACTTTTATAGAGGAGCTTTTGATCAAAGAGTGAGAAAAACTTGTAGTTTATCAGATTTAACATCCAATAATTTAAATATTATTCGAAAAACTAAAAGTATACTTAGTTATTACCTTGGAGTTTTTTATAGTTATTGTAGAACAAAATAACAATCCGACTTATCAACCCAATGATTTTAACTCTGTAGTGGAAGCCTTGCGACAAGCTCTTGTAAATAAAGAAAGTGCCAAGTTAAATGAAGATTATTCGTTAACCTTTTGCAACCCCAAACAAATTGCACAACAGCATTTAGATTTATACACGAGTATTTTAAAGCTAAGCTAAACTATAACCTAAGTAGGTGCCTTTATCTATACTCTATCTTCCTTTTTAGGTCGAACAAACCATGGTATAGAAGGGGTATAAAAGCGATATAAAGGTAGTATAAAGGCGTTATAGAAAGAATATTCAAATCGAATAAATTTTGAAGAATTGTAAAATAATAGTATATTTAAACTATTGACATTCAGTAATGTAAATATAATACTATTATGGCAAAGTTAGATAGTTTATTTAGTATCCGAGGAAAAGTAGGAGATTTGATCTTTTTTGAACGAAATGGACAATCATTTGTCAAAAAAAATACAGGAGGGTTTGTAAATAGAAAATCTCATGACCACCCAAATACCAAAGCAGCACAACAACGTTTCAAAGAAGTCGCCACATTCGTAGGGCGTTTTAAAAAAGCACTCAATCCTATGATATGGCGTCAAAAAGATGGAACCTTTCACAATCAATTGGTGTCCTTTTTTTCTAAGGTTAGAAAACAATCGGATCAAGAAAATTTATATTTAGCATTGTAACAAGCTTATGAGGAACGGAGGCTTCAACAACTAAAATTAAATAAAAACTCGAAATTATATCCGTTGGATTGTTCTTATTCGTTGGAGAAGAACAGCTTGGTGATAAGCATGAATCTACTTCGATCTTGTGCTCAAAAACACCCTAATTCGTGCTTAGAGATTTCATTTGCATGGATGCAGTGTGACGAAAGTTTAGAATTAGACCTCGTCAATCTACAGTATTTCTATTTTCCTCTTTCCGAAAAAGAAAAACCTTTGCATCAAATTGAATTACAGTTGAGGGAAGAAGCTTTATCCTCTGTTGGTTTTGCTTTTCCTATTGTTAGTGTAACAGTTGTTTATCAACCACATGCATCTTCTGGGGCGGCGCATCCTTATCATTTTACCCTCACAACAATTTTATAAAATACATGTCATGCCAAATCTAATTCTGTATATTTGCGTGACTTAAAACACTATGTAGACTACATTCAAGCGGAAATCATTGCGTTTGAACAATAAATTATACAACATCACTTGACCCAATAGGTCAAGTAATCTGTTGCCGTCAAGTTTGTGTCCTAATAGGTGATTTAAGAAGGATAAAGTTCTCGTTAATTTACAGAACTATCCTATTAAGAAAAACAATTTGACAAATGACCGAACAACCTTTAGTATCTATCATTATTCCAACATATAATCGTGCTGATTTAATTGGTGAAACCCTTGATTCTATAATCGATCAGACTTACCAAAACTGGGAGTGTATAGTAGTAGATGACGGGAGTACCGATCATACTTCAGACGTTTTAGATCACTATACAAAAAAAGACATTAGAATTTCCTATTACCATCGACCAAATTATTTAGTAAAAAGTGGAAATAGTTGTCGAAATTATGGATTTGAACTTTCAAAAGGAGAATTAATTGTTTTTTTTGATAGTGATGATGTGATGTTAAAGGATTTTTTGTCATCTAGAATATATTTATTTACACAAAAGAATAAAATAGTATTTGCTACATATACTACGGTTGATGAAAACCTTAATATAATTAAGCAAAATAGATTTAAGATAGAAGATATTTTGATAAAAGAATATATGTTTTGGAATTTCCCAATATTAACACACAGTGCATTAATAAAAAGAGATTTTTTAGAGAATAAAATTTTGTTTGATCCCTTTATTAAGAGAGGGCAAGAAACAGACTTTTATTTAAATATATTACCAGATATTAAAAATGATGAATTTACCTTTGTTGAGAATCCAACATTTTTATATCGATTACATGATAATACAATAACAAATAAAACGAAGATATATAATCCTGAGTATATACCATCTCTAGTACATATAAGAAAAAAAGCTATAGATGTAGGTATGAAATTACAGCAGAAGGAATTAGTTGATAATTCTTATTTACATTTAATATTATTATTATTCAAAATTATAAAGAATAAGGATACTCAAAATTTATATTTCTTCAATAAACATTTGAATAAAATTGACTTAATCACAACAAGTCAAAAGAATGAAATAATAGTTATCTCAAGAATTTTAATTTTGATAGGTTTAACACCAAAAAAACTGGAATATAGATGGATTAAATTTTGTGAGAAATGATAACTATTTTCACCCCTACCTTTAACCGTGCATACATTTTACCAATATTATTTCAATCGTTGTTGGAACAGTCTTGCAAAAATTTTGAATGGATAATTGTTGATGATGGAAGTTCTGATGATACAGCGCAATTGGTGCAGCAATTTCAAGAAAAGGCAGATTTTACAATTCGTTATTATCATCAAGTAAACAATGGTAAACATATTGCCATTAATTATGGATTGAAAAAAGCCAAAGGAGAGTTATTCTTCATTGTAGATAGTGACGATTTCTTATCAAATGATGCTATTGAAAGACTTACTGCTAAATATGATCATATAAAAGATACTAAAAACGTCGCAGGAATAGCTATTGGTTGTCATTCTATAAAAGACAAAAGCAAAATTATCTACTCAAAAAACCTTCCGAAACACGAGATTCTTTTAACCCATAACGAACTCGTTTACCAGTTAGGAATAAAAGGAGATTTTGCAACAGCTTTCAAAACCGAGATTCAGAAACAATATCCTTATCCACATTTTGAAGGGGAAAAATTCTTCCGAGAATCCTATGTTTATCGTCAAATAGGTAAAAAATATAAAACACTATATATTGACGATCCTATCTATTTTGCAGAATATTTGGAAGATGGCTTAACAGCAAATTCGTGGCAGTTATTAAAAAAATCACCGAAAGGAGCATCTTTATTTTTCAAAGAATTAAGCAAGGAGAAAATTCCTTTCAAAGCAAAATTAAGTGCTCTTAATGCCTATTGGGATTTTCAAATAAATGATATAAAGTCACCTTGGATAGAAAAATTTAGAGGTGTTAATTTATTATTGTCAGTTTTAATATTAACGAACAGAAAAATGAAATTTATCAAATTATGATAATAGGTAAGGGGCTAATTGCATCTCAATTTTTGGAACATGATCGAGAAGATGTGGTATTTTTTGCGTCGGGTGTTTCAAATTCATCAGAGCAAGATGAACAACAATTTAAACGGGAATTGGACTTGGTTTTAGAAACAATCGCCCAATATCCTACTCAATTATTGGTTTATTTTAGTACGTGTTCCATTTATGATTCTTCTAAATATAACAGTCCATATGTGCTGCATAAGTTGCATATCGAAGAAGTAATCAAACAAAATACAGCCAATTATCTTATTCTTAGAATTAGTAATGCGGTTGGAATAGGAGGAAACCCTAATTTGTTGATGAATTATCTTTATCGCCAAATTATAACGAATCAACAATTGAATGTGCACCAACACGCGACACGTAATCTAATTGATGTAGAAGATGTAAAGGATATTACGCTTCAATACATTCAGTCTAACCGTTGGAATAGAATTGTGAATGTGGCTTATGCCGAAAATTACTTTATACCAGAAATAGTAGAAGCCTTCGAGGAAATACTACAAAAACCTGCGATGAAGTTAATGGAAAATAAAGGGGAGCATTATTCAATAGATATTCATGAATTGCAGTATCAATTTTCTATTCAAGATAAAGAAGCGTATTTGAATAATTTAATTAGGAAATATTATAAATAGAAAAAAATGATACCTAAAATAATCCATTATTGCTGGTTTGGCGGTAATCCACTCCCTGAAAATGTAAAGAAAAATATTGAAACATGGAAGCTTTTTAATCCTGAATATGAAATTAAAGAATGGAATGAAAGTAATTGTGATTTAACTGTCAATGCTTTTGTAAGGGAGGCATATACTAATAAAAAGTGGGCATTTGTTTCTGATTATATACGCGTTCAGAAAGTTTATGAATATGGTGGTTTTTATTTAGACACCGATATGGAAGTAACATCTTCTTTTGATGATTTATTAATTTATGATTGTGTGTGTGGTTTTGAGATGCTCAATAAGCCTTTTTCTGCTTTTTTTGGAGCAAGAAGTAAGCATGTTTTTGTTGAGGATATGCTAAATTATTATGAGAGGCAAACAGAATTTAAACAATTATCGAATACAAGTATTTTTTCTAAATTATTAGTAGAAAAATATGGAGCAAATCCACTAAGAGATAAGTTTCAATTACTACAAAATAATACAGCATTATTTCCTTCTTCTGCCTTTTCATTGGACATTCCAAAAAATTATGTCATCCATCATTTTGAAGGAAGTTGGATAGAAACGGAGCAATCTTTTTTTAAACGTTATGTGAATATGTATGGTGTGCTTCATCAACTAATATCTGCAGAAAAATCAAAAGAAAGTATAAAGCATTTGATTTATCATAACAAGGTTTTTACAAGTGAGCAGATTTTAGATCAAATTCCCTTAAAACTTATAGTAGAATATGTTTTTAATCAACTAAAAAATAAAATATTAGGAAAAAAATAATAGTTTATTTTACCCTTCATAACGTTTCTTAAAGATTTTAAATCCAATATTCGCAGGAAGATTTAGTAATAGATTTTCCTTTTTTTGTTCTTTTGTAAAATCAGCACTACAATAGTCAGAAAAAGTAAGCGATGGAGCTTTTTTCATACGATTATAATTTATTTTGAAATATTCTTCATCTTTTAAGACTTTCCATTGCATTTGAATAATCAATTTTTTAAAGTTAATAATCCAGCCTCTTATCAATTTTTTTCGTTCGGTATCGTCTGTATTTTTATATGATTTTACAATCCATTCTAAAATGGTTTGATGATTTTCTGAGTTTCTTTTTGTTCGGTTAAAAATAACAGAATTTGCGTGTAAATAGTAATTATACGTAATGTCATCAATGATCGATAAAGTATCTATTTTTTCCATGCAATGAAACATCCATAATTCATCTTGTGCATATAAACCTGGAACAAAATAAATGTTATTTCTTTTAATAAATTCTAAATCAATTAATTTGTTCCATGAAGTTATTGGGAACATTTTACCGCAATATGCTTTAAAAATACTGGTATTTGAATCGTAAATTTTTAATTGAGATCTTGTAGGAAACCCAAAATCTTTTACAGACTGATCAAACGTATTTATCCATCGATTTTGAGCAATAACCATTTGTGTATTATTAATTAGTACATTTTCTACTAATTTTTCGATACAATTAGAAGTGATATCATCATCACTGTCTAAAAAATAAATATACTTTCCTGTCGATTTATCAATTCCTGTATTACGAACAACAGACAAGCCTTGATTGGTTGGTAGATGATGTAATTGAATGTTTAATTCCTTATTCGAAACCATATATTCTTCAATGATTGCAATACTGTTATCAGGCGTACAATCATTAACCAAAATAATTTCCAGATTTTTATACGTTTGATTTTTGACAGATTCTAAACATCTGAAAATATATTGTTCACATTTATAGACAGGTATGTTGATGCTAACAAGAGGGAGGTTATTCATTGGTTAAGTATTTTATATTGTAGTTCAAAATTACATTAATATGTTACATTGTTAAATAACATCGTTAGAAATTATTAACTTTAGATATATTTGTATATCTAAACCTAAATGATATGTTGCATATTATTGCAAAAATAAATAATAAAATTCAGCTTAAACTTAATAAAATTGGTTTTGTGAGTCATCCTAGTCTTTCTATTGGAAAAAACTTTAGATTAGGTAATTATACAACTTTTATTATTCATCCTACTTCTAAGGCTTTATTTGGAAATGATATTGAGATTAGAAATAATTTTAATTTAGTTTTAGGGAAGAATGTAAATTTGACAATCGGCGATAATGTTTTCCTTAATAATGGTTGTTCGATTAATTGTTTAGAAAGTATAGTTATTGGAAAAAATACATTATTCGGTGAAAATGTAAAACTGTATGATCATAATCACAGTTATAATGAAAAAGAAGTTTTTCCTAAAGATTTTACAACCAAAGCAATTAAAATAGGTGAAAATTGTTGGTTGGGATCGAATTCGATAATTTTAAAAGGAGTAAACATAGGCAATAATGTCATTATTGGAGCAGGCTGTGTAATTCACAAAGATGTACCCGCCAATTCGATTATCGTGAATAAGCAAGAACACAAAATTATTTCGAATGAGTGATATTAGAATTACTCCTCTAATTTCTGTTGTAATGTCAGTTTACAATGCAGAAAAATATCTTGTTCAAGCAATCAATTCTATATTAAATCAAACATTTACAGATTTTGAATTTATTATAATAAATGATGCATCAACTGATACTTCTTTAGAAATCATTCATTCGTATCATGATGTTAGGATAAATTTAATTAACAAACCTTACAATAAAGGATTTAAAGGATTTGTCGAAAATTTAAATACAGGCTTAGATTTAGCTAAGGGTAAATATATCGCACGAATGGATGCTGATGATATTGCAAGGGAGGATCGATTTCAAATTCAATATGATTTTTTAGAAAAAAATCATGAAATATTTATGATAGGAAGTGATTTGAATTTAATTAACGAGAACAATCAAAATATTGGTTATTTAAAGTCTTTTGCCAATCATGAAGAGATTACAAGAAAGTTTAATGCTGAAAATGCCTTATATCATCCCGTAATATTTTTCCGAAATGAAACAGATATAAGATATCGAGATAAGTTTAAAGCTTGCGAAGATTTTGATTTTTATTTACAACTTTTATCAAGCGGTAAAAAATTTGGAAATATTACTCAACCTCTTTTAGATTATAGAATTTTAGAAGCGTCAATTTCAAGATCAGAAAGTGGATTTTCTAAGCGATTACTAATGGAAATTTCAAAGGATTTTTTTATTTCCAGAATGACTACCAAAAAGGATAATTATGATGAATTAGATGATCAAATTGTACAGAAAATTTTGAACAAAGATTTTAATGTTACTGTTGAAGAATTAACCAAAGGACTTGAAGTATCGCTTTTGTACAACTATGATTATTATGATTTGATTTATAAACAATTAGCTAAACAGGGTAAAACAACATTTTTTGATTCTATCTTTTTAAATAAAAGTTTGAGAGCTATTCATTCTAAAATAAATTTAAAATTATATTCAAAATTTGGTAAAATAACAACAAACTTATGACTACAATTATTATCAAATCGTTTAACCGACCACATTATTTGGATCGTTGTTTACATTCTATCTATTTACATGTAAAAGGGAGTTTTGAAATTAAAATTGTTGATGACGGGACACCAAATAAATATTTAATTAAGTTACAACAGAAGTATCCTGAAATTAAAATCCAAAAATCTAAAAATTACGATCGTAAAGTGATTGCAATAGAAGAAAACCTTCGATCAGGTAAATTAATCAATGGGTTTGAAATTCCTATTGATGATTGGAAACAAAGTGTTGAAGAAGCTCAAGATTATGTTTTAATGACAGAAGATGATGTTTGGTTTACTTCCACAGTCGATATAGATAGTTTAGTTAGTAGTATGAAAAATCATAACACATCTTTATTGAAGCTTGGTTGGATTTCCAATAAACCAATTAAAAGTCCTATAATAAAAGACGAAAACGAGATACAATTTATCAAACCTCATTTATTAACCGGTTCAAGGTTTGTAATGAATTGTATTTTGAAGAATAAATTCAAAGTTTACTCTTTATTATATCGTTTAGGTATTATGGATAAAGAATCCAAAAATGAATATTGGATTTTAAATGCTCTTTTAATGGGACTTTATGACAGAAATTATTGGTTATTTGTTTGGTCAACTTTACATAATAAAGTTGATGAAATGGAACAAGTTATAAATGCATCTATTTGGTACAATAAATATAAATCGAATAATTATTTGTATGGGAAACTTAAAAAATTAGTCATGAATACTACTTTTCAAAGCTCGGCTACGACTTCGTATCATGAGCATTATGATATACAATTGGATATAAATAAATTTAATTATCTACTGAATGAAGAGTGGTATCATGACAAATTGGATGTAATATCAGATTTACCAAAAGACATAAAATCGGATCGTATTATCGAGATATTAGATCATGCACATATTGAAAACTGTTCATCTGATTTATGGATTCGTTGGAGAAATAAATTTAAAGAACAATATATAAAACAAGGAGTAAATGTTAATTAAGAACGGTATTCTATCTCAAACTGTGTAAGCTATATACCTGAGTTCGATTGTAAATTTAGACTATAAAAACTTGTTACAAAAGGTAAAAATTAGCGTATTTAAATTGCTGACATTCAAGCATTTGACCAGATTTGTCTTATAATTTGTTTTGATAACAATTACGGAAATTTATTCAATTGTTGATGAGTTTTGTAAAGTTTTGAATAATTTTTAGAACCTTTCCTTCTTGGCAACAAATCAAAAAAGAAACCTAGAATGAGCACTTCGGAAGTAATCACTTTAACAATACTTTTTCACCTAAGTGGTTTTCGTACTTTTAAGCATTTTTAAATTTATTATGTACAAAACATATGATACAAGATTTCCCTCAAACCGTTTGCTATAACCGATTTGTAGCATTAATGCAGTCTGCATTAATGCCGATGACTACATTTGCAAAAGCTTGTTGTTTAGGATGTTGCAAATGTATTTCTTTTATTGACAGCACTCCAATCAGAGTTTGTAAAAACAAAAGACTTAAGCGAAACAAAGTATTCAAAGACATTGCTACGACAAGAAAATCTACGATGGGTTGGTTTCATGGTTTTAAATTTCATATAATCATCAATGACAAAGATGAACTTTTAAGTTTTTGTGTGACACAGGCAAATCTGGATGATCGCGAACCTTTGAAAACGAACCTTTTTTACAGTCTATTTTTGGAAAACTATTCGGTGACAAAGGATATATCAGCGAAAAATTGACTCAATTATTATTTGTCGATGGGATCCAATTAATCACTAATATTCGCAATAATATGAAGAATAGTTTGATGAAAATGAGTGATAAAATTTTGCTTAGGAAACGCTCTATCATTGAGACCATAAATGATAAATTGAAAAACATTTGTCAAGTAGAGCATTCTAGACATCGTTCCGTTGTAAACTTTATGATGAATCTTTTTGCGGGAATAATTGCCTATAGTTTTCTACAAAAAAAACCTTCATTAAAATATTAAACATTGAAAATTAATTAGTTATAAATATTTTATTAATCGGACTCAGGTTATAAATAACTTGAGTTAGGATATTTTAGACCTTGTCTACACCTTTGTGTAAATAGAAATAAGATGGGTTTGACTGTTTCTTACAGTTGAATCTTTTTCAAATATAGTTAAAAATTGATTCACAATAATTCCCCAATTTTTAATTGGATGTGACCATTTTTTTGAAAATTGCATAAAAGAAAGATAAACTGATATTTTTAGGGCATTGATCGTTGGAAAAACTATTTGTTTTTGGTGTGATATTAAATTTTACCTTTAAATTCTAAATAATATTAGTTTTGTAATTTTTTTAATCTCTAAAGTAATTCGAAAAAGATACTCAAATTCTACGTTATCGAAGATTCATAATATCAAAAATAAATGTTGTAATTTTTTTTTACAGTTGCTACAACGTATAAATATTGTGACTCCCATTTCATTGTAAGTTTGTCCATAGCTGCTTGTATGCTGGAAGCTGTGTAATTATATTTATCCGTTGTAAATTATTTTTTATCTTTCCTAACGACAAATTTACATGGATTCTTGTTTTAATATGGTATACATAAAACTTCAAAGTTGATGAACAACATAAATTTGAGTTTTTAATAGAGGAAAAATCTTTTGAATAATATTCTTAAAATAATTTCAATTGTCCGTAGCAATTATTAAAATATTCATCAAATCACGCGTTTACATATTATTAAAAAACTTATCTAAAAGTAAAATGATTCGTTTTCCAAGCTGTAAGCCCCAAACTTCTTTCTATCCATTCTTTCTTAGTTCAATTTTTTTACTTACACAGTATGTGAAAAAATTTAAGTCCTGTTTTTTTTGAAATATGCTCTTATATTGGATTCATCTTCGGGTTTTTCAAGTTTCACTGGATGAATAATTTTTTTGTTTTTTGCACAAATTTCTTCTAAAGGAAATGGTAATCCTCGCCAATTAATAGCCATAAAGTTATTATCTTCTTTGGGATCTGATAATTCAAAACCAATGCTTGAGACTAATAACGAGAACAATGAATCTTCACCTACTAAAGAAAACCTTAAATCATCATTCAATAATTTATTCATATTTAATTTATGTAAAGCATTGTAGCTGATAAAATATCCTCCTCCTGTAACTGTATCACCTGGTTTATAATTAGAGAATTTTTGAGCATTGGACATAATCTTAGATAGTTTTAACTTTAACTTAAAGTTTCTTATGTAATATGGAAATGAAATTTCTTTTTTTAGCATGTTTCCTTTTAATCTCATTCCATTAATCTTACATGTACCATCTCCCTTTTTTAAGTAAGATCCTAAAATACCTACATTTTTATTATCTTTAAAAAAATCAATAGCATCTAAATGAGGATGGTAGCCTGTAATTAGAGTGTCAGTATCCATTTTTAAAAACACCTCAAATTCGATACTGTCTATAACAGAGTTTATAGCCGTAATAATTTTCCCGAATAATGGGCCATTAACAGGTTTACTACGGTTTTTTTCAGCAGAATAATCTTTTGCTTTAATATGCGTAATATTCTCTTTCGAAAAATAAGCCGACGTAGTTAGTGAATGATCTCTTGTGTCGTCTAATAAAATAATATAGCAATCTGTAGTCTTATTCCCTATATAATAATTTACACTATCTAATGTGTCATCTAAGTAGGAAATGTTCGTATTAGGACCTACAGGAATTAATATTAAGCATTTCGTTTTTATTTTTTTCATCTTTAGTAAATTTTTACATTGTCAAATTCTTTTAACCACATCGTATAAAATCTACTTAATTTTTTGTGTTTATTATCAATAATAGTAACATTTTTATCCAAAAGAATTGCTAAAATTAACCCATGTAATCTAGTTGTGTAAATTGTATCATATCCGCTAAGGAATTGTATCCCTTGTTTTATATAGTTATCTTTTTGATTACGTGATTTTAATCCAAACCTTGAATCTACTAATCGATTCAATAAAGGGATATTTAAAAATTTTTTAGATAAAATACGGTTATATCGTTCTTTTCTATATTGTATTCTATGGATGTTTCTCGATATATTAAAAGTTGGCCAATCTAAAACATCTACATTGGAATTGTCAGTCACAATTTTATCTAATAGTGAATCTGTATTTAATTCTTTATCCTTTCTTTTCATTAATAAATTTTTATCTGTAGAAATAGAGGGAATGTTGAATTTTGAAAAATTAATACAAAATGCCATATCAGGAAGAAGGTATATGTTTTTTAATCCATTATCTATTAGCAACTCATATGATTCTTGATCTCTCACACAAATGTGCAAATTTGGATGTAATTGAAAAATCTTTAAATCTTTATTGAAATTATCAATATGATTATAATGTATACTCTGTGGAAAAATAACAATCTTCCTGTCAATATATTTTTGAATCAAATGAATTTTTAGATTTTGCGATTCAGGATATAAATCACCAAAATTTCCACCTCCTTGTAATAAAATCATCCCTTTTTTAGGAAGATCTTTATCTCTAAAACTCCAACAATTTGATTCATAGATTTTCTTTAAAGGCAAACGTGATAAATAATCTAATTCACCTTCCCAAATTAAATTATCTCCAATATTATTGTAATCAGGAATATCTAATAAAGAGTAGTCATCATCGATAATAGGATCTAGTGTATTAAAGATAATCTGTTGTAATTTTTCGATATGTTCTTGGTTGTGATTTTTCATCAATAAAGGTAAGTTAGTGTACAAACATAAATAAAAAACTCCATTAGTGAAAATCTAATAGAGTTTTTATATTTTTAGTGATGTCCCGTCCTGAAATAGCGATACAAAAAAGAAATCGTTATTATGGAAGAAAGAAGCAATTATGTCAAACGTACTC
>NZ_JACALO010000090.1:0-958 GCF_030328185.1 Empedobacter sp. 225-1
TAATATTAATTTTTAAGTTGTTAATATTTCTATTTTGGTTTCTGTTTATTGATTGAATAATAGTAAGCGTTAGTATTTTTGATAGTATCCTTGTTTTAAACCCTAAAAAGCTTTTAGCATAATTACGTCTAATCATGAACTGATCGCATAATTGAGAGAATAACGTTTCTATCCTTTTTCTGTATTTGCGTATTACAAAAGGTTGATCTTTATAGTTTTTTTGATTTGTTCTCATAGGAACTTCCAGCTTAATATTGTGTGATGTAAACAAATCCAATTGCCATTCTGCGGATAAATATCCTTTATCACCTAATAGCGTACAATTTTTAAATTGTTGTTTTATATCTTTCAGATAATGAATATCATGCACTGATGCTGGACTAATATCAAAACTTTGAAAGACACCTTCCGCTGAGCAAACCGCATGAAGTTTATACCCATAATAATGCATTTTCTGTGAAGCACAATAACCTTTATTTGGAATTGCATAATCGGTTTCTCTGCATATTTTGCTACGTGAGCTTCTTGATAATTTGCAAACTTCTAAAGGCATGCTATCCACAATAAAATACTTTTCAGAACCATTAAATTTTTCTGCTAACAGTTTTCGAATCCGTTCCATATGTATAAATAATCTTCTTTTTCGTCTATTATAAACACTGCGTTCTATAAGTGACTTAATATCAGAAGGTAATATTCTAAAAAGTTGATATTCACTATCAATACTCATGTATTCTGAAGTCAGATTTAGGGCAACTATTTCCAAGTCAGATAACCTGGGCTTTCGTATCTGAAATAAAAAATTCTCACTTTCAAGATCTAAACTCTTTAATACTTCTAAAATTTTATCGTAATTTGCTCTAAAGTTGTGCATTGAATTGTTTGTGTAGTAACTACAATTTACTGCTTTTTAGCAGGTTGTACAACTTTTATATACAATCTAATACAAATGCACTAC
>NZ_JACALO010000091.1:0-884 GCF_030328185.1 Empedobacter sp. 225-1
TTATTGATATTTCGGTTAAAATATTCTTTGTTAATGAACTGTACAACGGTTAAAGTAGTTATTTTAGCCAATAATCTTGTTTAGAAGCCTTCAAAAGTTTTTGCATAATTGCGTCTAATCATAAACTGGTCACAGAGTTGTGAGAAAAGTGTTTCAATCCTTTTTCGCTGTTTTTTGAATAAATAAAACTGTGGCTTGTAGTCCTTTTGATTAACTCTTTTCGGAGTTTCGAGTTCTATATTGGCATATTTAAATAAATCAATCTGAATCTCAGACGACAAGTAGCCTTTGTCTCCAAGCAAGGTACAATCGGATAATTGTTCTCTGATATCTTTTAAATAATGGATGTGTGAACGGAAGCAGGACTTAAATCCACACTTTGAAAAACTCCATTTATCGAACAAACTGCATGAAGTTTGTAGCTATAAAAATGCATTTTCTGAGAAGCACAAAAGCCTCTGTTTGGATAGCAATAGTCGTTATCTTTACAGATTTTTGAAGTATTCTCCTCGAGAGTTTACATACTTCTACGGGCATACTGTCAATAATGAAAAACTTCTCAAACTCATTAAAACTTCGGGCAATTTTCATTCGTAGATCATTTATTTTACTGCCCAATCTACGTTTGCGACGATTATAAACACTACGTTCTATTTTGCATTTTATCGCTTGAGGAATTTGTCGAAAAAGATGAATTTCGCTGTCAATACCCATAAATTCAGCAGTTAACGCAAGACTTATCAATTCCAAATCCTTCAATTTTGGAGGTCGTCTTTGATAGGCCAATAGGTTTTCATTTTGATATTTTTCGCAAAACTTCCAAAATTCTTTCGTAATTTGCATTCAAGTTGTTCATTGTAAATGTTTTGCAACTAATTCAAGTT
>NZ_JACALO010000092.1:0-880 GCF_030328185.1 Empedobacter sp. 225-1
CGTTGTACGACATAGTAAAACCGAACCAAACAAAATGAAAGTCAGAGAAGAAAAGTTAAGAACAATTATAGAATGGTCGGAGAAAAACGAAGATGTAAGAGTTCTTCTTCTGACAAGTTCACTTGTAAATCCTTTAGCACTTGTTGACGAATTTAGTGATTTAGACATTGAATTTGTTTTTGAGGATAATACAAATTACATTTCAGACAAAAGCTGGACGCTTAAATTCGGAAATCCAATTGCTATGATTGAAGAAGACGAAAGTTGTTTTAACCATAAACACGCAATGAAAATGCTACTTTATGAAGACGGTGTGAAAGTAGATTTTAAACTTTACAGCAAATCAAAATTTATAAAGGAAACGCAAGAGAAAGAATTACCAGAAGATTGGGATATTGGTTATAAAATTTTAATTGATAAAGATGGTATTACAAAGCAAATGCTGAAACCAACTTATCAAATTTCCATTATCAAAAAACCGTCTGAAAAAGAGTTTCAAAATCTAATAAACGATTTTTGGTGGGACACAACTTACGTGGCAAAGTGTCTTGTGAGAGATGAAATATTCTATGCGAAATTTATGTCAGAAACCGTTATTCGCACAGAATATTTAATTCCTTTAATTGAATGGCACATTGCAAGTGAACACAATTGGAACATAACGACCAATAAATATGGACGACTTTTCAAAAAGTATCTTAACCAGGAAATGTGGGCTAAAACAGAACAAACATTTTCAGGGAGCGATATAAAGGAAAATTGGACTGCTCTATTTTCAATGACTGATTTAGTTTCAGAAATAGGAACTGAATTGTCAAAAAAATTAGAGTACAAATACCCGGATAAATTAGAAAATGACATACGAAAATATTTAGCTGGA
>NZ_JACALO010000093.1:0-837 GCF_030328185.1 Empedobacter sp. 225-1
GCAGGAAAAAGCAAAAAAGATATTGCTGATTTAATAGGCGTACATAAATCTACCATCACGCGTGAATTACAAAGAAATATTGGCAAGCGTGGTCTACACGCAGGTAGCTATATTCCTGATTTGGCGCAAGAAAAAACAAGTTTAAGGCACAAACAAAAAAACAAGGCAGTAAAATTCACAAAGTCGCTTAAAAATCAGGCAGCTAATTGGTTAAAGAATGAACAACTAAGTCCAGAATTGATTGCTGTAGAATGGAAGTGCATGGGCGTTCAGGGTGTTTCTCTAGAATGCATCTATCAATGGATATGGGACTGTAAAAAGAGTAATCGCAGAGCTGACGCGCCCTATAAAAATCTGTATAAATTTTTAAGACATGGCAGGCGCAGATTCAAAAGAGGCAACTATAAACAAACCCGAGGTATAATCAAAGACAGAGTATCCATTGAGAAACGTCCAAAAGTAGTTGAACAACGAGAAAGATTGGGAGACATCGAAGTCGATTTAATGATGGGGAAAGACCACAAATCAGCTCTATTAGTGATGACAGACCGAGCAACTTTGGTAACCACCTTAGACAAATTGCAAGGAAAAGACGCTCAAAACATTCAAGAATTAATCAATAAAAGAATATCCAGAATAGGTAGCAGCTGGATCAAAACCATGACTTTTGACAACGGAAAAGAGTTTGCCGGACACAAACAAATAGCCGAAAAACACCATATCAAAACCTATTTCACCCGACCCTACACCTCACAAGATAAAGGAACTGTTGAGAACAGAATAGGCTTGATAAGAAGATTTTTACCAAAGAAAACAGACCTGAATTTAGTAAGTAAC
>NZ_JACALO010000094.1:0-709 GCF_030328185.1 Empedobacter sp. 225-1
ATATTTAAAATTGCCACCATCTTTTTTTCTTTTTCGGTATTTGTTCTGTTTGGTTTAATTCCGGTTCTTTTTTTGGGGCTTCTAAAAGGAGAATTGTCTTTTGTAGGTCCATTATTCTACCCTCTTTTTCTTGTAAAAGCAACTCTTTATTCTTTAATTCTTGTTCATGTAAAGATTTATTTAATCTTATTTCTTGTTCATATAGAGCAAGTTTAGTTTTTAAATCATTTAACTCATCATTAGTTGGTCTTTTGTTGGTCATGTCTATGTTTTGGGCAGGTCGTTTATTTTCTTTTTGTACAGCCTCATAGACAGAGAAAAGATAATTTACTTCAATTAAATTCTTATTCCCTTTTTTTTGGATATATGGCTTAGATTCTTCTTTTGCAAATAATCTTCGTATTGTTTTTTCGCTTTTATTAGTTTTTTCGCAAGCGTTTTTTATATCAATGTAATTCATGAAGGTGATTTTTGTTTAGTTGGTCAAATGTAGGGCATGTCTAGTAAATGACCATGTGTTAAGTCGGTCATTTATTTAAGTACTTTTCTTCAAAAATCTGTTCAAATTTATTTTTTAAAGAACCAATAAGGTATGCTTTTAGATTTTTAATTTCATAGACTACAGATTGAGCTTGTAGTTGGACTAAGAAATCCAATAGTTCCTCTTCAGAAAGATGATTATATAGACTTTCAAATAAACTAAGATTGT
>NZ_JACALO010000095.1:0-583 GCF_030328185.1 Empedobacter sp. 225-1
ACGAATATATGTACTGTTTAAAATAAAATTTTATTGGTCTAATCCTGTATCATTTTTTCAGGACGTTACATTTTAATATTGCTCTAAAAGATATTTAACCAAATCTGTAGAAGTCACAATCCCAACAACCTCGTTATTATCTACAACTGGCAAAGAGTGAAAACTTTGTTGTGATAAAATCTCTGCAACATCCTTAATGTTTGTTTCAGAAGAAACAGTTACAGGCTCTTTTACCATCACATCTTTCAGTTCGTATGTATCATACAAAGCATTCAATGCATTCGTATCAACATCACCCACTCCATATCCTAATCTCGAAACATCATTTTTACTTACAACTCCTACCAACTTAGTTCCTTCAGTTACAGGAATATGTCGAATATTATACTCCTTGAACAATTCATTCACTACGCTTAATTTCTTATTTGCTGGAACTGCAATTAAAACTTTTGCCATAATCTGATTTACTGGTACTCTTTGTTTCATTTTCTTAATTATTTAAATTGATTTCTAAGTTCAACAAATAAGTGCAACTCAAATTAAATCATTGGGGGCTAGCCCCCAATGATTAGCCAAGTGCTAA
>NZ_JACALO010000096.1:0-533 GCF_030328185.1 Empedobacter sp. 225-1
CAAGCCATAAATGAATTAAGGCCAGAATTTCATCTAAATTTACTTTTAGATTGTACACATATGGCTAGAAGCAGCTTTTACTATCATATTTCACGTAGTAAAACAGATAAATACGAGGAATTAAAACTTAAGATAAAATCCATTTATCATCAGCATAAAGGGCGATATGGCTATCGACGAATTACCGATGAATTAAGAAAATCAGGAACTATCATCAATCATAAAACTGTTCTTAAACTGATGAATAGCTTAGGATTAAAGAGTTTGATTCGAAGAAAAAAATACAAATCTTACAAAGGAGAACAAGGAAAGATTGCACCAAACATCTTGCAAAGAGCATTTAAGGCTGATAAACCCAACCAAAAATGGGTAACAGATGTTACCGAGTTTAAAGTAAAAGATAAAAAACTATATTTATCACCAATAATGGATCTGTACAATCAAGAAATTATCAGCTATGAGTTAAGCGAACGACCTGTTTTTAATCAAGTAACTCAAATGCTTAAAAAGGCATTTAAAATAACGAAAGACAC
>NZ_JACALO010000097.1:0-524 GCF_030328185.1 Empedobacter sp. 225-1
TGTCTTGAATTAATAATGTAATTAAAGATTAAATAAGAAAATTTGTATTTATTTTCTCTAATAGTTTGGGTTTCGTTAATGAGTTCATCTATGTATCTTCTTGCGGTTCTTTCGCTAACATCTAACTTATTAGCTAAATCTTTTAAGTTGTATTGTTTCATTTTTTTAATTGTCAAAGATTGTCAAAGATTGTCAAATATTTGTCAAAAAAACAGGTTATTTATTTAAGTATTTTTCCTCTACAATTTGTTCCATTTTCTTTTTTAAAGCACCAATTATAAAAGCTTTTCGGTTCGTAGCATAAGCAGACGGCTCTCTAAGTTCTGATAAAAAATCTAATAAAGATTCTACAGATAAATTATTATATAAATTCTCAAATAAATTTAGGTTATTTTTTAATTCTTTGTCTGTGTAATCAAAATTGTATTTTAAATAATCTTCTACATTTTTTGGAATAAACCATCGGTTTGATATTTGTTTATTTAAACGTTGTTTTTTTATTTCATCATCTTCAAATTGTGGTT
>NZ_JACALO010000098.1:0-507 GCF_030328185.1 Empedobacter sp. 225-1
ATTGACCAAGATTATTCTTTAATCAATAATCATTTACAGATTTATGAACAAGCTCAAGAATTTAATCAAACCGGCCTTCAGGAACACGAAGTAAAAATCAGATTAGACCGTTTTTTATTTTCAAAAGATGATTGGGATAAGCCTTGTCATACATTGAGTGGCGGAGAAAGAATGCGGTTAATGTTGTGTTGTTTAAACATTGCTAATCAATCTCCCGACATTATTATCTTAGATGAACCTACCAATAATTTAGACCTTCAAAACATCGAAATTTTAACCAATGCAATCAATGAATATGAAGGAACTTTAATTGTAATTTCCCACGATAAAACGTTCTTACAAGAAATAAATATTGAACGAACTATTGAATTAATGAAGTAAAGCCGATAACATCGGTTTTGCAAGAGAGCGGGTTATTGTTTCCGTTCAAAGATTTTTGTTATATTTAAAGTTCCGTCTTTGCTTGGAAGTCTTATGCTAAAATCCGCTCCCTCGCAAAGCCCGAAA
>NZ_JACALO010000099.1:0-506 GCF_030328185.1 Empedobacter sp. 225-1
ATTTTTTTGCTTTCCTTTTTTCTGAAAAGGCAATATTGTGATTTGAGTGTCTACACAAATCCATATCTTGCATCTAAATTAAATTTTAAGAAAAAAATTAAGAAATAAAGGAGGATAAAAAAATGTCTTTCAGAAAAGAAAAAACGAAAAAAAAGAAAGCATTTACATAAGTGCAGCAAGCCTAAATTTTATATAAAAAGTGAAACGTCTTTATGCTAAAATTTATGTGTTGCGAAACTTACCTTTGTTTTCTTTTGATTTCTTTGGAAGAATCTCCAGCTAAAATGCTGTTGGAAGAATTATAACTCTTGATGAATTTTATTCGCAATAACATGAGCCGTATTTTTTACATAAGGATCTGAATAGCTTTCATCGATATTTGAAATAAAGTGTCTTAAAATGGCTTCAAGTGCATAAGCTTCATGATACTTGAATGAGATTGTAAATATTTTATCGTTTTTACGCTCTGTAATCGCTTTTCTAAGTAATTTACTATATAAGTCATC
>NZ_JACALO010000009.1:0-21631 GCF_030328185.1 Empedobacter sp. 225-1
AATGAGCCCGATACAATATCGAACTCATTTTTATAATTATTAATTTTTAATCTGTCCAAACTTTTGGGGGCAGTCTAGCTTTTGCTCGGCTTTTTTTATTTCATAATTTAAACTATTTTAATGACTACCTTCTGATTCTAATTCATCAATATTGATTCCTTGTTTTGTTAAAAATCCTTTTACCATAATTGCGAACAAAATAAGGTAGGCAAAACAAAATAATGGGATAATATACGAATTATGAATTCCAATAATATCAGATAATTTTCCTTGAATTGGCGGGATAATTCCACCTCCTAAAATCATCATTACTAAAAAAGCAGATCCTTGCGCAGTATATTTTCCTAATCCTACAATTGATAAACTGAAAATTGCTGGCCACATAATAGAACATGCTAATCCTCCTGCTAAGAAAGCATAGATAGCTGTCATACCTGTAGAAAATAATCCAATAATCATTGCTACTGCTCCAAATATTGCGAAAATTAATAATGTACGAGCTGGTTTATCTTTTGATAAAAAGAATGCGACAATTTGTAAAGCAATACAGATAATATAATAATACAAATGCGACATATCGAAACCAGCCATTGTATTAACACCAATAATAATTGAATAAGCGATTAATGGAACAATAATTAATAACAATTGTTTTTTTGATTTAGTCAAATTGAAGGCACTAATTGCACCTGCCCAACGACCAATCATCATACTTCCCCAATACATCGTCACGTAAGGTGTAATTTGTGAAGAACTTAGGCTACCAAACTCTTTCAATGTTAATAATTCACCTAAATTAGAACCAATTGCGACCTCTACTCCAACATAAAGAAAAAGGGCTAACATTCCTAAAATTAATTGAGGATATTTCATCGCTCCCCAGCCTTCTGCCTTTTTTGAAGCGCTGAAATAAGCATACAATAATCCTACAACTACGACTGCTAAAGCACCAAATAACCATGACATACGATACATTTCTAATGGTTCTTTGATTGTTGCAATTTCTGCTTTATATTGATTGACTAATTCTACATTTTGATTAGCTTCAATTAATCTGCTTAATTCTTCAATTTTTAAAGCCTCATCACTTTTATAACTCAAAAATACTGGTAAAAACATTACAAACAATAAAATTGTCATTACAATTAATGTTGTTAATGCTTTGTTAGATTTTTCCATTGGTTCGTTATTGATACCATCTGGAACTTTTTTTGAGAAAAAGAAAATTCCTGCTGCAATAACAAACAATAATCCAACACCAATGTATAGATATTCTACTTTTGTAAGTGGTAAACTTTTTATCGCGTCATCCGAAACATGTTCAAAAGTACCAAACAATGCAAAACCAATTACTAACGGACCAATTGTTGTTCCAAAGGAATTGATTCCTCCACCTAAATTTACACGTGAAGTTCCTGTTTTAGGATCTCCCAAAAGAACAGCAAAAGGGTTGGCCGCTGTTTGTTGCAAAGAAAAGCCTAACGCTACAATAAATAACCCCACTAACATTGCTGTATATACATTAATTTGAACCGCAATAATCATTGCGCCAGCTCCTATTGCAGAAAACAAAAGTCCGTAAACAATACTTCTTTTATATCCCCATTGCCCAACAAGATCCTTACCTTTTACAACGCCAAAAATATACAAAAGCAAAGCACCTACATAATACGCAGTATAAAATGCAAAGTCGATTAATTGTGATTGAAATTGATCTAAATTGAAATAATTTTTACAAAAAGGAATAAAAATATTGTTACCTGCGGCAATAAAACCCCAGAAAAAAAAGACGATTATCAGTGTATAGAGCGCTGGATAATTCGTTTTGATTTGGTTATTTTCCATTATTACGTTTCTTTATAAGTGCTAAATTTATAATTATTCTTTAACAAAAAATTAAAAAATAGTCGAAAATGAAAAACATTTAATTGAAGTGTTTATAACAAATTAAAAACCAATAAAAAAGACCGTTTTACAAAAAACGGTCTTTACTATAATTTTTATTCTTAGAAATGTTTATTTATAGGCTACATCAAAAACTTCAGCAAAATGTTTTTTCGTAAACGCTTTTACTTCGTTCATATCTACCTGATGACCGAGCTCTCTTTCTAATGACGCAACGGCTTTATCTTGGATTCCACATGGAACAATATATTCAAAATAACGCATATCTGTATTCACATTAAGAGCAAAACCATGCATCGTAACCCAACGAGAAGCTTTAACTCCCATTGCACAAATTTTGCGCGCATAAGGTCGACCAACGTCTAACCAAACACCTGTTTCTCCTTGAGAACGAACACCTTTTAAACCATATTCTGCAATTGTTTTGATGATTACTTCTTCCAAATTGCGCATATACAAATGAATGTCGGGTTTAAAATTTTCTAAATCCATAATCGGATACCCAACCAATTGTTGCGGTCCATGATACGTAATATCGCCACCACGATTCGTTTTAACAAATGTTGCTTGAATTTCATTTAACTTATCGCTCGACGCCAACATATTTTCTAAATGACCACTTTTCCCAAGTGTATAAACATGCGGATGTTCTACGAAAAGCAAATGATTTTTGGTATTCTTAAAATCAGTTCCTCCCTCCTTTTCTTGTGCTCTGTTGTATTGTTTTGCGGCTATATTTTCGGCTAAAAGACTTTCTTGATAATTCCATATTTCTTGGTAATTTCTGTTCATTCCCAAATCTTGGAACTCGACAATTTGTTTCATTTTACAATGTGTTTCGAAAATCAAATTTACGAAACTATGCGTTTAATAGGTAATTTTGGCTGATTTATTCTTACCCGAAATAATATCATTGAATGTAAAATTTAGTCGAATCGTTTTTTGGTCCAAGGAGAAATTGGCATCTTCAACTGTACTACTTACTATTTTAGTTGGCGCATGAATAATTAATTGATAATTAAACATATTATTATACACCATATTATCTCCCATTCCAGCATCAAAATTCGGCATTAAGCCACTGACTAAAGTCTTAAAATCTTCTTTATTAAATACAATTTCGGTACTGGTTGAATTTATATTCTTCTGATTATTTAAATAATTTGTATTGAATGGATTATCAATCGCTATAAACAAATTGAATAAAAACGTATTCAACTCTTCACTTTCTTTACTGATGACAGTTGATACTGAATTTAACTCGGTTGAATACGTTAATTCATTAAAATCAATATATACTTTATGCTGTTTAAATTTTTCATATAGTAATTTATTTTCCTCAAAATAAGCGATTGCATTACTCCTTTTATCATTCAAAAAATCTTCATCTTCAATCATTATTTTATGCAATGATTCAATTGTTAATCCTTTTTTTAAGTTCTCTACCACCTCTTTTTTTTCATTCAAAAGTGAATTGTAACCACCTTCATCTTGAATATATGATTTTAAATCATTGCCATTTAACGAATAATTATAATCAATTTTTCCATCTTCATAAATAACATATTCTTCTTTTATAGTGCACGATTGCAATCCTAAAGCTATTAAACCAACTAACAGTACTCTTTTCATTTATCTACATTTAATGCTCAAAAATATTAAAAATTAATCCTTAAAAACTCACTATTTACAATGGTTTTAAGAAATCAAGTTGGTTTTATGTAAATTTCTTTATCTTTGAAAATCTAAGAAATCGATACAATAAAATAATCAAATAAAAATGAAGAAACTATTCGTTAAAGGGTCTATTTTAATGGCTTTGTTTGCAAGTTTCAATGCGTTTGCACAACAAGGTGGAGGAATGTGGATTCCGACAGAATTGAATGAAAAGGAAATGAAAGACATGGGATTGAAAATCTCATCAAAAGACATTTTCAGTACTGGAGATAAAAGTATCAATAATGCAGTTGCGCATTTTGGTGGTGGTTGTACATCTGAAGTTATTTCTCCAAATGGTTTATTATTAACTAATCATCACTGTGGTTATGGAGAAATTCAAGCGCATTCATCTTTAGAAAATGATTATTTAACAGATGGTTTTTGGGCTAAAGAGTTGAAAGACGAATTACCAAACGAAGGGTTAACAGCGACTTTTATCATTGATATAAAAGATGTAACTACAGCTATTTTAAAAGGTGTGAATGAAAATATGTCTGAAGAAGAACGTAACAAAATCATCAAAAAAAATAGCGAAGATTTTAATGCAAAAAGCAAAAAAGAATCGTACCAAACAGTTTTCATTAAACCTTTCTATAAAGGAAATAAATACTACCAATTTACAACAGAAACGTTCAAAGACGTACGTTTAGTTGGTGCACCACCGTCGGCAATTGGTAAATATGGAAATGATACCGATAACTGGGTTTGGCCACGTCATACTGGAGATTTTGCTATGTTTAGAATCTATGCGGATAAAAACAATAAACCTGCAGAATATTCAGTAGACAATGTACCTTACAAACCAAAACATCACTTACCAATTAATATTTCGGGAATTAACGAAGGCGATTTCACGTTTGTTTATGGTTTTCCAGGTGTAACGGACGAATATTTACCAGCTTCTTCTATCGAACAAATCAAAGATGTTATCAATCCGGCACGTATTAATGTTCGTACAATTGCATTATCGCACATCGATAAAAAAATGCGAGAAGACAATGCAACTCGTATTGCGTATGCGTCTAAACAAGCACGTATTTCGAATGCACACAAAAAATGGATTGGTGAAGTTTTAGGGCTTAATCGTTCGAAAGCGGTAGAAAAACGTCAACAATACGAACAAGAATTTATGAATCGTATTGCTAAAAATTCGAAATTAAACGCTCAATATGCGAACATTATTTCTGAATTAAATGACGTGAATAAAGCAAATCAAGATTATAATTTAGCGAACATTATGTTCTCTGAGTCGTTTTTCTCAAATTCAGAAACGTTCAGAATGGCTTTAACGTTGAATAATATTTTGAATGCTGTAGGGCAAAAAAATTATGCTGAAACAAAAGCAAAAGCGTTGAATACGGTAGCGTCTATGCACAAGGATTATAATCCAGAATTAGACAAAACAATTTCTTCTGATTTGGCTGATAATTATTTCAAAGTAGTTCCACAAAAATTATTACCGAATACAACTGCAGCAAACATTAAAACTGCTTTAGGAAACTCGGTGATTAACGGAACGAAAAAAATGAATGGACAATCTCTTTTAGGTAATATCAAAGCTTTAGCTGAAAACGATGCTGAATTTATTAAAGCGCTAAAAGAAGATGCATTGATTAGTCAAGTTCGTATTGTTTTAGAATCGAATCAAACAAATGTAACGCCTACCTATTTAGCGAATCAAGATAAGATCAACAAATTGATGCGTACCTATATGAAAGCGCAAATGGATGTATTTACAGATAAAAAAATCTTCCCAGATGCGAATTCTACTTTACGTGTAACATATGGTAAAGTTGATGGTTATCAACCTCGTGATGCGGTTTATTACGAACCTGTAACACACATGGATGGCGTAATGGAAAAATATGTTCCTGGAGATTACGAATATGATTTACCAAAACAAATGGTTAGTTTATATGACAACAAAGACTATGGTAAATATGCTGATAAAGACGGTAAATTAGCTGTAAACTTTATCGCAACCAATCATACAACAGGAGGAAACTCTGGTTCTCCAGCATTAAATGCAAAAGGAGAATTAATCGGATTGAACTTTGACCGTGTTTGGGAAGGAACTATGTCAGATTTAAATTATGATCCAGAAATTTGTCGTAATATTATGGTTGACGCTCGTTATATTTTATGGGTAGTTGACAAATATGCAAATGCACAACGTTTGATTGATGAAATGACTATTATTGAAGAAAATAAAGAGACGAAGAAAAAATAATCATCTTTCATTATATACTGAAAACCACGTTTTTACAACGTGGTTTTTTTAATGAAATAAACTATACAATCAAATATTATCTAACAAAATAAAACTATATTTATAGAATCAATTTTATAATATTGTCAACATAAAATACTTTACATTATGGAAGTCATTAGAAAATGGCCTTTTTATTTAAAACTAACTTGCACATTATTGTCAATCATTTGTTTAACATTTATATCAATAATAGGTAAAGCGATTTTAGTTCCATTAATTTTAGGCTTCTTAATTTCGATATTACTATCGCCTATTTCTACTTTTTTCGAAAGATATTTGTTTCTTCCAAGAGCAATTTCAAGTATCATAACAACTCTATTATTTGCAGCATTTATATTAGGAATTTTCTATTTAATCGCCTTACAAATGGCTGATATAGCGAATGAATGGCCTGTTTTTCAGATGCAGATAATTGAAGCTTTTATCGATTTACAGAAATGGATTCATCACACGTTTGGTATTAATTCGCATGCGCAAATGGAATATTTGACAAAAAATGTAAAAACCACTATCGAGACAAGTACAATTGTCATAGAAAAGGTACTTTCAATCGTGTCGTCAATGACTGTAACCGTTTTATTTACTTTTTTATACATCGTTTTCTTGCTTATTTATCGTGGACATTTGGTTAAATTCCTTTATTACGCTTTCAATTCGAATACGCACGATCAAGTATATAATGTGATTACATCTATTCAAAAAATGGTCAAACAATATTTAATTGGCTTATTCTTACAAATGCTAATAGTTTCAATTTTATCATTTATTTCATTTTCGATTCTTGGGCTCAAATATAAATTTGTATTGGCTATTTTAACAGGAGTACTTAACGTTGTTCCGTATGTTGGGATTATTATTTCATTAATCGTAACGCTTATCATCACCTTCGCAACAATGTCTACCTCAAAATTATTTTTTGTATTAATTGCTTTCATTGCAATTCACGCAATTGACGGAAATGTTGTGATGCCAAAAATTGTCGGATCTAAAGTAAAAATAAATTCACTAATTGTCATTATTGGTTTGGTTATTGGCGAAATGACTTGGGGAATTATGGGAATGTTGTTATCTATACCAATCCTTGCGTTGATGAAAATTGTTTTTGATAATGTGACCGAACTAAAACCTTGGGGCTATCTTTTGGGTGATGAAAATTCTACTGAAATTGATGAAGATTTGAATTCATTCTTAGCAAAAAAGAAAGCTCTTCGTTTGAAGAAAAAGCCTAAGAAACTGGACGAAACAATCGAATAGTTTTATTTCTATTTTACATAATTGTATAAATAACTTAATTAAGTTTACTAAAAAAGTCTATAACAAATTGTTATAGACTTTTTTGATATGTATTGATTTAGTCAATTTTATTTTAGATATTCTGCAAATATTTTTTTTCCAAGAAATAATATATTTTTAGGAATATGATAGAGAAAAATACACCGATTAAGGTTCCGAAAAATATATCACCTGTAAAATGTACACCAACATATACTCTACTGTAAGCAACCATTAATGCCCAAACAATTAAAACATACAATAACCATTTGTAATAGCGTCTTAAAATAATTCCCATAAAAATAGCAATCGCCATGTGATTAGAAGCATGAGCAGATGTAAAACCAAAACGACCTCTCCCCTCACAATCTATTGGACGGAATAAGCCTTGAATAGATTCTGTATAACATGGTCTATAACGTTGGAAAGAATTTTTTAGGATATTGGTAAATTGATCAGCACACGTTATCATTAACGCAACACAAATTCCGGCTAATAATGTCTTTTTCCATCCAAGTTTAATGTACAACAAAACAAGAAATATGACATAAAGCGGAATCCACGTTTTTTTATTGGTAACCAATAACCAAAACCAATCCCAACTTTCTGTACCTAAATTATTGAAATACAAAAATATTTGTACGTCCCAATCAAAAAAATCTTGTATCATTATCTACTTACTGATCCACCTAATCCTAATGCTTCATCGACAGTTTTTGGTTCCTTGATAATCGTAGGTTCTTCAACAACTGGTTCTACAGGTTCTTCTGCAATTGGTTCAGTTGAAGTTGGAGTTTCTATATCTTGAACTGGATCTACTGGCTTCATTGTTGGTGAATCTGTATCTCTCAAAGCTGTTTCGACAGTATTCTCTTGATGAATGGCATTGTGTAATTCATCAACTGGATTACTTACCTCTTCAAACGATTTTTGGAAATCTTCCATTGGATTAATTTTTTGAAAAGTTTCTTTCACTTCATTCAATGGATTTAATTCATTAATTGTATTTTGAATGTCCTTTGTTGGATCTACTTCCTGAACAGGATTCATAATTTCTTGTTTGATATCTTCTGAAGCTTCTTTCAGTTTTCGTACTGCAGCTCCCAAACCACGTGCAATTTCCGGAATTTTATCTGGTCCAAAAATTACCACGGCAACTACCATAATAATCACGACTTCTTGAAAGTCTAAAAACGCTGGGTATATTACTAAACTATTCACGAAACAAATGTATAAAATCTAAATGGAGTAAAAGAAAAAAAGCCATCAAATTTCTCTGATGGCTTTCTTAAAATTTATTTAAAATTGAATCTTATTTATTCATTTGACCTTTTTTCGTAAAGTCGTACAATAAAGGAGATGCAACGAAAATAGATGAGAAAGTACCAATTACGATACCGATCAATTTCGCAAACATAAATCCTTTGATTGATTCTCCACCAAATGCAAAGATGATTAATACGATTAAGAACGTTGATAAAGACGTATTGATTGTACGAGATAATGTTTCTGATGTAGAAATATTAATAATATTATACAATTTATGGTTTTTCTCAACTGTTAAGTTTTCACGAATACGATCCAAGATAATAATCGAGTCATTCATCGAATAACCAATTACTGTCAAAATCGCAGCAATAAAGGCTTGGTCAATCTCCATATTGAATGGTAAAACACCTTTAAATAAAGAGAAAACACCTAATACAATAATTACGTCATGCGCCAAAGCAATGATAGTTGATAATGAGAATTGCCAACGTTTGAACATGATGATTAAGTAGAAGAAAATTGCTACTAATGCTAAAGAAACTGCAATAAATGAAGCTCTTGTCGTATCATCAGCAATTGTAGGACCTACTTTTGCAGAAGACATTAAACCTATTGTCGCATTATCTTCTGAGAAATCTTTCTCAGACATATTTGCTGGTAAATAAGATTTAAGCCCTGTATATAATTTATCTTTTATTTCGTCATCTACATTAGTTCCATCCTCATCTGCTTTGTATGCAGTTGTAATCTTTACTTGATTTTGACCACCATATGTTTTTACTTGAGGTTGCATTTTTTCTCCGTCCAAAACAAAGACATCACCTAAACTTTCAGAAATTTGCTGAGGATCTACATGTTTATCAAAACGAACTGTATATGTACGTCCACCTTGGAATTCGATACCCATATCAAATCCTTTTGTGAAAATAGAAATCAATGCTACAGTAGTTAAAACAGCTGAAATCGCATACGAAATCTTTCTTGTTTTTAATAAGTCAACTTTGATATTTTGTAACCAATGCGCTGTAAAAGATGTATAGAAAGGAACTGATTTTCCTTTTGCTAAACGACCTTCTACAAAATAACGTGTAATAAAAATCGCTGTAAATGTAGAAGTAAAAATACCAATCATAAACGTTGTTGCGAAACCTACAACTGGACCTTTACCAAAGAAGAATAAAATTAAAGCTGTGATAAATGATGTTGAATTCGCATCAATAATTGCAGAGAAAGCACCTTTCCAAGAGTAAGCAAAATCTACTGCTTGTCGTAATGATTTTCCTTTTCTTAATTCTTCTTTTACACGTTCGTAAATTAAGATATTTGCGTCCATTCCTGTTACCAACGTCAAGATAATCCCGGCGATACCTGGTAAAGATAAAGTAGCTTTTAATGAAACTAAGAATCCTAATAAGAATAATAAGTTAACGATTAATGCTATGTTCGCATAGATACCTGCACGGCTGTAGTAGAACAACATCCAGATTAATACCAATGTAAACGCACAACCAAATGCAATCAAAGAACTGTTAATTGCTTCTTGTCCTAATGAAGGTCCTACAACCTCCGCTGAAACAATTTTAGATGAAGCTGGTAAAGAACCTGCTTGTAAAATATTTGCTAAATCTTTTGCTTCTTCTAACGTAAAGTTACCCGAAATTTGAGAGTTACCTCCTGTAATTTGGTTTTTAATATTCGGTGCAGAATACACCATATTATCTAACACAATTGCAACACCTTGTCCGTCACGATCAATTGCAGAAGGTTTTAATTCGTCCGTAATACGTGCCCATTCTTGTGCGCCTACTGGATTCATTTGCATCGAAACTACTGGTTCATTTGTAATAGAGCCTGGGTTACGATCTGCAGAAGCTGAAACTACTTTATCACCTTCAATTAATGGCTCTTGAGAACCATTTTTCCCTTTTAAAACATAAAATTCTAATAATTTAGGCGCTGATTTATCATTAGCTTGATTTCCTAAATTCATTGGCTTATTCGCCCAAGAATATTTATATCCTCTGATGTTTGCTGGTAAACCAGGCACAAAACTTTTGTCTTGTAACACACGATTAACAACAGCGGTATCTTTAACATTTACAACAAAACTCGCATTAGAACCTGTTGGTTGCATAACTTCAGCTAACGATTTAATCGTTTGTCCTTTGTCATTTTTTACATTGTACTTTTCTGTATTTACACCAGAAAAATATTGTAAAACTGTTGGATCTTGACGAACAACCTGCCAAAACTCTAATTTTGCTGTAGATTGTAATAATTTTTTTACACGGTCAGTATCAGAAACACCTGGTAATTCTACCAAGATACGTCCATCACCTTTATCTCCTAATCGTTGAACAACTGGTTCTACAACTCCAAATTGGTCGATACGAGACTTAATTACATCATATGCAGTGGCAACTTTAGCTTCGATATCTTTACGAATCACCTCTTTTACCTGATCGTCAGAAGCGTTATAAGCAATTTTATCTGCATTGTTTTTGTTACCAAACAAATCCGCAGCTGCATATTTTGTTCCTCCTTTTATTTTATCAAACTCTTGAAAAAATAATTCTACATAAGGTACGTTACCGTTTGTTTTTTGGGCTTTATCAGTAGCGTCCAAAGCTGCTGCCAACATTGGATTTTGACTTTTCGCTGATAAATTTAGTAATAAATCTCTTTCAGAAACTTGTAAAATTACGTTAATACCACCTTTCAAATCTAATCCTAAATTGATTTCATTGTTTTTGGCATACTCGTAATCGTACTTGATAATTCCTAAATCAAGAGGATGCTGAGCCAAGCTATCTAAAATTCTTGGTTCGTCTTCTGGCTTACTCGCCAAACGCGCAGCCTCATTCTCTACTTTAGTGGTGTACCAAGTATAACTTAGTTGTCTGATACACAAGAGACTTAAAATGATTGCAAATGCTGCAATGAGCCATCTTCCTCGCATAATGTTTAATTGATAAATAAATTTTGACGGACAAATATAATAGTCTTGAAAATACTTTCACAATTTTTTAAGAATAAATCGAAAATCAATGTCCGTATTTTGATCATCGTTATTCTAAAATTTAAAGTTCTTTTTGATATTTGTAGATATAAATCGATGCATTTTTCGAATCATCATCATTATCTTCGCACAAATACAAGGTATAGTTTTTTCGAGATTCTTTGTATAACGCTAATCCTTCGATTTTCTTATCGTCTGATATTTTTTGCCAACGTATAACCTCCATAATCGCTAAATCCAACTCGCCAATAATAGAGCCTTTTATTTCTCCATTAAACTGAGTTGTACTTTTAGATTCTACCGTTGCCGTAAACAATATTTTACCATCAACCATAATCGCATCAGAAAAAGTTGTGATTTCGTTATTTAATTTTGGTAATGTTATTGGGTAATAATCAATTGGTTTATTTTTCAAATCATTTAAAGCACCTCCCACTCTATAAATTCCATTTGCAGCAGCAGGTCCATTTCCTCTGTTAAAAAAATAAGTACAATGTCCATCTGTAATGATACCTTCGATATTAAAATCTTTTTTAGATAATTTCGAAACACTTAAAAACTTTTCAAAAAGATGACGATACGTTTCATTTTCTACTTGCTTCGTTTTAAGATTATATGAAATCAAATCGAAACGATTTTCTTTTGATCCTGAACCTAAAATATATAAATGATCTTTGTATTTCGTAATTGCTTCAAAATCTGGTTTATCTTTTTTATGGTTTCCTTCAGACTTTACTTCAGGATTCAAATTTATTTTTTCAACTTCTTTTTTCTTCTTATCGTAGACAAATAAATGTGGATTATCATCAGAAATAGTATAAACATAGCGTTTATCTACAACCAATCCAGAGGCAGCTCCAAGCCCATTGATTACAATTAAGATCTTTAGAATGAAGTGATAAAATAGCATAGTGATGAGTTTATTTTCTTAGTGGTCTCAAAAGTAATCAAAGAATATCAGAAAGCTTGATAAATAAACGAATTTTTGCGAAAAAAGAACTTAACTTTGTACTACTTTTTTAAAGAAAATGAGGAGATGAAAAAAATTCTGAAAATTTACATTGACGCTTATAGTGGATTATCGAAGGAATCTTGGATGTTAGCCATCGTCATGTTGTTAAATCGGATGGGTTCGATGGTTTTACCTTTTTTAGGAATTTATTTGATTTCTGAACTTGATTTTAGTTTAGAACAATCTGGAATTGTTTTAAGTTGTTATGGAATTGGAGCAGTTTTAGGTTCATGGCTTGGCGGATGGATTACTGATAAAATTGGTAACTTCAAAGTACAAGCTTTAAGTTTATTTTTGAGTGCGCCCTTATTTTTAATCTTGCCTTATTTTTCAACGGTCTTATCGTTTTCAATCATCATGCTTATTTTAAGTACAATAAGCGAAATGTTTCGTCCAGCTAACTCGGTTGCCATTACACGTTATGCTAAAAAACAAAACATTACCCGTGCATTTTCTTTAAACCGTATGGCAATTAATTTAGGCTTTTCTATTGGACCATCGATGGGCGGATTCTTATCCAATTATTCGTACGATTTGCTTTTCTATTGTAATGCAGGTGCAGCACTTATCGCAGGAATTGTATTCGTTTCTTTTTTCTATGGTAGAAAAGAACGAAACACAGTAGAAGATGAAGCAAAGGAAATTGAACAACAAGAAGTAAAAGAACGTAATGCATACACCGACATGCCTTTTATTTTATTCAATATTATATGTTTATTATTTTCGGTTGCATTTTTCCAAATTCTAAATACACTTCCGCTCTTCTATAAAGATGTTGTTCAAATGACGCAATCAGAAATTGGACTATTAATGGGATTCAGTGGAATTATCATTGTGGTTTTTGAAATGTTATTGATCCATTATACCGAAAAAAAATACACCATTACTAAACTCTTGGTATTTGGTTCTTTTATAACCGCAATTAGTTATTCTATTTTCAGTTTCAATCATACCATCGGTATGTTATATGTAGCCATTTTTATGATGTCTATTGGTGAAATGTTGGTTTTACCCTTAATGTCTACCGTTACGGCTTTCCGAGCTCAAAGAAATAATCGTGGTGCTTATATGGGCTTAAATGGAATGTCGAATGCAGCTGCATTTATAATCTCTCCATTCCTAGGAACGCATATTGCAACATCGTACGGATTTGATGTTTTATGGATTTTAACTTCAGTTGTATTGATTGTTGTTGCAGTTGGGTATCACTTTTTAACAAAACCTCTTTTACCTAAAAATTTGCAATAAAATGTTTATCTTCGATAATTATTAGTTAGTTGAAATCACATGAAAGTATATACAAAAACAGGAGACAAAGGAACAACAGGTTTATATGGTGGAACTCGTGTCTCAAAAAATAGTTTAAAAATTGATTCATACGGAACAGTTGATGAATTAAATTCTTATTTAGGGTTAATCCGTTCTTATGAAATCGATCCTGCATTGGAGGAAGAAATTATAATTATCCAAAAAGATTTATTCAATCTTGGTGCAGAATTAGCTACACCAGTCGATAAATTATATTTAGCAAATGGTAAACCTCGTATTCCGAAAACTATTTCCGAAGAAGATATTCTACAATTAGAAGAATGGATTGATGATTTGGAAGGACAATTAGAACAATTGACACATTTTATTCTTCCAGGTGGAAACCAAGCTGCATCACACGCACATGTGGCACGTTGCATTTGTCGTCGCGCAGAACGTTTAACAGTTGGATTAGCTGAAGTAGAAGATATTCGTTCTGAATTACAAAAATATTTAAATCGACTTTCTGATTATCTATTTGTATTAGGTCGTAAAATTGCCGCAGACAATAATCACGAAGAAGTAAAATGGATTCCAGGTGAATAACAAAGCACTTTTATTTCTGAATGGTGAAATTCCAACCATTTTTCCAACTGCTACAGATTATGATCTTATTTTTTGTACAGATGGAGCTTTTCATTATTTACAGCAATTAAATATAACGCCCGATGTTATTTCGGGCGATTTTGATTCAACACAGCACAATGATTTTCCTGCTGGAATTGAGGTTATATCGACACCAGAACAAAACGACACCGATTTTGCAAAAGCATTGCAAATCATTATTGATAAAGGATTTGAACATGTTGATGTTTTTGGTGCAAGTGGTCGACAACAAGACCATTTTATCGGAAATTTAAATGCTGCTTTTCGTTTTAAAAATCAAATCAATATTTTATTTTACGATAATTATAGCCATTATTTTTTCGCAGAAAAAGAAACAAAATTAGAAGGTTATTTTGGAAGAACAATTTCACTTCTACCCTTTCCTGAATGTAAAAATATAGTCACAAAAGGTTTAGAATATCCATTAAACAACGAAGATTTAAACTTACTTTCTCGTATTGGAACGCGCAATAAAGCTACAGAAGATTTAGTGACTATTGATTATTCTGAAGGAAATTTAATCATTTTTATTATCAATCAAGATTTTCCTATTTTATTGGCATAACTTCACTATTAGTAGTGAATAATCGTTTTTTATTTTTTCGTATATTTACTGAAAACCATATTATTATGAATAAATTTTCAGTTATTGTCGCTTCTATTTTAGCCGTCGGATTAATTGCCGCAGCTTGTATTTTAGGAAATGCCTATAAATATAAATTCAAAACAACAGAATCCATTAATGTGACAGGAAATGCATTGAAAAACTTTGATGCTGATTTAGTCAAATGGCGAGCTACTTTTAGTCGAAAAGATTTTGATTTGAAAGTTGCTTCGGATCAATTAAAAACTGATCAGGTCATTGTAAAAAACTTTCTCATTTCGCAAGGAATCAAACCAAATGAAATTGTATTTGAAGCGGTGAATATCACAAAAGATTTTCAATATGGAAGCGATTCTAATGGTAATTCTTTCAGTCAATTTACAGGCTACAATTTATCGCAAGACGCCACAATTGAGTCAAAAGAATTGGATAAAATTGAAAAAGCTTCGCGCGAAATCTCAAATTTAATTAGTCAAGGAATTGAATTAAGTTCTTCGAGTCCTAATTATTATTACTCAAAATTAGAAGATTTGAAATTAGAATTAATTGCACAGGCTTCTGAAAATGCGAAACAACGAGCAGAAAATATTGCTACAAAATCTGGATCGAGTTTAGGAAAATTAAAACAAGCCGATTTAGGAATTTTCCAGATTACAGGAAAAAATGACAATGAAGAATATTCGGCAGGTGGATCGTTTAATACAATTTCTCGACAAAAAACAGCTCAGATCACAGTGAGAGCGAGCTACAATTCGAAATAAAAAAAATCAGCAGTAATAGTTATTACTGCTGATTTTATAAGATATTTTCACTAAATCATTTATTGATTAAGTAATAATTGTAAATATTAGTTCCAAAAATTCAATTATTTCTAATTGAATTTTCAGAAGGTAAGGGCATTCAAATTTAATCATTTGAAAGAAATATCATAAGAAGATATTAACATAAATAAATGTTAACACCTTTAAAAACACTCTAATATATTGTTTTTTTTATAACGTTAACACTTATTTAAAATGATTTAAAAATCATATTTTAACTTTTTATTAAGATTTGTCAAATAATTTCATCTCTCCCAATAAAATTGTAAATTTGCAATATGCTAAACAACGATACAATTTGTGCATTGGCAACAGCCAATGGAATGGGCGCTATAGCGGTTATTCGTATTTCTGGACCAGAAGCAATTTCTAAAGTTGCTCAGATTTATCAATCAAAATTTAATGCTACTAAATCTTTGAATGAAGCTTCTTCTCATACTATACATTTGGGTTATGTGATGGACGGCGATACCATTGTTGATGAAGCGCTATTTTCTATTTTCAAAAATCCGCATTCTTATACAGGTGAAGATGTTGTCGAAATTTCGACACATGGCTCAATTTATATCCAACAAAAAGTATTAGAACTATTAAATAAAATTGGCATTCGTAATGCCAATCCAGGAGAATATACATTCCGCGCTTTTTGGAACGGCAAAATGGATTTAACACAAGCAGAAGCTGTGGCCGATTTGATTGCTTCGGACTCGAAAGCATCACACGAAATTGCAATCAAACAAATGCGTGGTGGTTTCTCGAATCAAATCAAAGATTTGAGAGAACAGATGATCAACTTTGCTGCTTTGATGGAATTGGAGTTGGATTTTTCTGAAGAAGACGTCGAATTTGCAGATCGATCGCAATTTTATAATTTATTAAACCAATTACAATCGATTCTTAAACGTTTAGCTGATTCTTTTGCATTTGGAAATGTGATTAAAAATGGAGTTCCTGTTGCTATTGTCGGAGCACCCAATGCAGGTAAATCTACTTTGTTGAATGCTTTATTAAACGAAGAACGTGCCATTGTTTCGGACATTGAAGGAACAACACGAGATACAATCGAGGAAACTATTTATATTGACGGTGTTGGATTTCGTTTCATTGATACCGCAGGGATTCGTGAAGCTGGTGACAGTATCGAACGTATTGGAATAGAAAAAACATTTGAAAAAATTGACAATGCAACAATTATCATTTATTTGTATGACGCGAATATTACAGCAGATAACCAAATTGCCAATCAATTAGATGATTTGCAACGACGTGGTAAAATTTTGTTTAATGTAGCGAATAAAATAGATGTAAACAATAACGAATCATCCATTTCTGATGCTATCAAACAGGAGTTTAAAGATGTTGTACATTTAGAAATTTCGGCAAAAGACCACTACAATATCGAGGCTTTAAAAGAAAATTTGATCCATCAAATCAAATTAAAAGGAAGCAATCAAGACGACACGATTGTAACCAATTCGCGTCACTTAGAAGCACTGCAAAATACACTTTCACAAATCGGAAAAATAAAACAAGGTATGGACATGGGACTTCCTGGCGATTTATTAGCCATGGATATTCGTGAAGCCTTAACTTATTTAGGTCATATTACAGGAGAAATAGATGTTGACCAAGATATTCTTGGGACGATATTTGGCAAGTTTTGCATTGGCAAATAATACTTATTAGAAATTATATAATATAGAAAAAGGTTTTCAATTTTTAATTGAGAACCTTTTTCTTTTTTTGGTTTTACGATTTCATCTTAAAAGCAATCAAAAATTCGTCAAATGTAAGGAAGTCACTTTTTTCTTTTCCGATTAACTGCTTGGCTCTATTGAGTAAGCGTAGACTTTGCCTATACCCCTTTCCCGTAATAATTGATACATCTTTTGGATAAATCACCATTCTTTGTAATTCGTTATTTTTCATTTCTGTAATAATTAGTATTACCTCAATGAAACTTAAATGAATGTTGTTAAAATTTACATTAATAAATTAAGATTACCAAATCTTATTTCTAATCATACACTTAATCTTCGTCGAAGGGGTTGTTTTTCTTATGCAATAAATATGATGTTCCATAACTGCAAATTGCACCAACTATTCCCATACAAATCGTATAAACAAGTTGTTCCCATTGAATGGTCGCTACCAAACTTGTCACAGTTCCTCCTATTGTCCCAACAATTAGCGATGTATTACTATTATTCATCATCATTACTATAGTTTTTGTCGTTTACTGTTAATTGACTCACTGCTGATAAAACACCACCAGCAACTGTTAGGTAACCACCTATTGTTATAATTGTTGTTGGTAATGCAATAGGTGCAGCTATTAATACACCTCCAATTGCAGCTAAGGTTAATCCAACATTTCGTATTCGTTGGAACAATTTAGGTGTAGGTGCTGTAAAACGATTAAGAATTGTCATATTCTTTATTTTTAATCTTTACATTTACTTTTTGATTACGATCAAGTTTATCATTTACTAAAGCTTTAAGTTTTGTAAATGCTTTTCTTGATAACTCTCCTCTCCCTTCACCTGTTAATTTTGTTACAGGAGCAATACATCCCTTCAATTCTGTTTTTGCATTATTGGCAGGATGAATTAAGATCAATGAACGATTGGGTACATTTGCAATCAGAAAATGTTGACCAAATTTTGGTGAGCTTCTCTTTTGGATTGCATAATATCCTTCTGGAATACATGAATTGCGTGGTTCGTTCTCTTTCCATGGTAACTCGATAGTATAACAAATAAACTTATCGTTGAGGAATAAGCTACCATTTGTACCATTTGGATAATACGTTCGTTTTACTACAATTGTCGTCATGGTAAATTGATTTCGATTAAATGTGCCGCATTAAAACTTCCATTTTTCAATGGATACAAAACGGTATTCACCTCTTGATAGAATTCGATTCCAATTGCTAAAGCGATTGTATGCTCTGAATTTGGAGAAAGATTGTTTAACAATTCTACATCGTTCACCTCTACTTCATCGTATGGGTAATAGTTTGTATACGATGTTTTTGTAATGTATTCGTTTTTCTCAAAATCAATTTCTGTAGAAGCTGCTACAAAACGGTAATTGGTTGCTCCTTGTGGTGCTATTATCACATCTAAGGGTTTGTATGCTTCTAATGTAAATTTTGTTTCACCAGAAATACGCTCTATTTCTACTTGTACCGGAATTAAGACTGTTTTTAACCATGATGCCCCTGCATTAAAATCAAATCCTTTCATCAATAATTGATTTCCTTTGTGTACATTTCTTTGTCCACGAGCATTTGTAGTATCTTCTTTTAGGATACCATGCATTACTTTTGTGAGACGACTGGATAATCTGCTGTCTTTTGCATTTTTTATGATCGCATTGAATGCGTTTCGTAATGTTTTACCAGCAGTACCTGCATTCTTAAATTCTTGCATATTTTCTCTGGTACGCTGAAAACGCGGATCACTCATTATGGTATTACGGTCTATAGAACTTTTTTCTCTCACCATATAACCATCTTTTGATTTGTAGAAGTTTAAATCTCCGATTGAACCTCTAAGTTTTAAAAAGCCTTTTTGCTTTGCCATTTTTTTAAATTTTAAATTAAACATTGATCTCCATTGCGCAATGGTTTTGTAAAGTTGCAACAGCAATATGTTTAAAGCAATAGCTAAGTCTTTTTTAGCACCTGTATGTCAATAAATTACATTAATAAACCATTATATACTCTCGTTATTTTTTTGTTTTTGAATTTTTATAAAATCTAAAGGTCGTAAACCTGTTTCACTGTAAAATACATTTGAAAATTGTCTTGGATTCATATAACCTACTATTTCTCCTAATGCCCCTACACTATAATTAAGGTATTGTGGCTGTTCTTGCAATAAATCAGTAATAAATTTTATTCTCAACCGATTGATGTACGATGAAAAATTAATTCCTTTGTACTGATTGACATATTTTGATAAATAAGTGGTATTCGTTGAAAAAGATTTTGCTAAACTTACCACTGTTATATTAGGGTTTAAAAATTCTTTATTTTGTTCAAATTCTTCAAATTTTAACAATAAACTTTCAAATGCCTCTTTGTTCAATTCATCTTCATTTTTAATCGATGGTTTCCGTTCTTTGTAACTTGATTGAGCAGATTCTTCAATAAACAGATTGTATTTTTCGATTAAATGTTTATTTTTATTTCTCGTTTTTACAATTCCTACGATCAATACTATAATTCCAGTAAAAGACGTAGCTAATACGTAATATAATTTTTGAGACTTATTCAATATTTTTTCCTTTAATTTAAGTAATTGCACTGTGTCGTATTCTTTGTACACAACTTGTATCATTTCTGCATCTAACTTATAATTTAACTCATCCATTTTTAGTAATTGATTGACTATATATAGCTGCCTACTGGTATCAGAAGCTGCTAATGCCTCACCTAAAATGTTTTCGTATATCGGTCTGTATTTAATATCTAAGAAGTTGAATTCATTGAAAATACTATCTATTTTGTTAAAATATAATATTTTATGTTGTTGATTATTCAATTTATCAAATCCCTTTGCTTTGTAGTAATAGATTTTGGTTAGTGTATTAAAATCATTCGTTTTTATTAAAATATCTTCTTTAGTCGATAATATATGAATAGCCGTCTCAAATTGATCATTTAAAAACTCATCAATTGCTTTATTTATCGTAAAGTATCTGTAGAAAAATTCGTTGTTTTCAATTTTGCTTTTATTTAATCCTAATTGATTAAATTCTTTCGCTTTTGCTTTGTTACCAACTTCTTGATGGAGACATGCTAATTGATATATTGTATTTAATAAATAGGCTTGGTAATCTTTGTTCTCTGGTTTTGTTTTAAAAAAGGTTTTACATTTAAGTAACAATTCTTCTGCTTGGTTATATTGATGTAATTTTATTTTTATCATCGCCATGTTAAACGTTACTTTATGTAATAAATACTGGTCTTTTGAATATTTTAACTCCTGATCAGCATTTAAGTAATTTTGCAACGCGTCTCTATAATATTTTGCTTTGTTATAGGCTAATCCTTTTGATAATAAAGCTGATGCAACTAATTCTTTGTTTTTTAATTTTCGTGCAGTAATTATTGCACTATCTGCATATTCTAATTGAATATTTAATTCCTTTGAAAAAAATATTCCTTCTTTATAGGCGTAAAACAAATTTAGCTTATCCTTTTCTTTTTTAGCATTTCTTATATACGCTTGCACATATAGCATCGCATTTGGATGATTTTTTTCTTGTATTAATGCATCCAATCTTTCGATTAAATAAGTATTATCTTTTGAGGCTAAAGAATCAATTTGATGACCCTTTGATATAAATGGTAGTAGTAAGAGTATGCATGTGTAAATTACAACTCTTTTCATGATATAGATCTATTGATTACTACTAAAATACTTTATTTTAAATATTAAATCGTTTATTAAGTACTTAATCGTTTAAAAGTGTATAATTTATAAATTATACATTCTTTTTATAAAATATACCTGTTGTAATCTTTATTGTTCTATGAATTTCTTTAGTTTTGAGTGTCTTTGAGTATATAAGTCTAATCGATTACTTCAAAGAAACTTAAATGATGAATAAAAAAGAGAAGTAAAACTTCTCTTTTTTATTACCTCAACTTTATTGCCACTCTACTGCCACTATGTTGCCTTCATCTTGCCTTCATCTTGCCTTGATGTTGGGAGTATGTGGTAATGTGGTAATGCGGTAATGTGGTAATGTGGTAATGTGGTAATGTGGTAATGTGGTAATGTGGTAATGTGGTAATGTGGTAATGTGGTAA
>NZ_JACALO010000009.1:21731-74587 GCF_030328185.1 Empedobacter sp. 225-1
GGTAATGTGGTAATGTGGTAATGTGGTAATGTGGTAATGTGGTAATGTGGTAATGTGGTAATGTGGTAATGTGGTAAGCAAAATTAAAATTTTGAAGTAAGGTTTGTTTGTTTTTTCTTATTAATTTCTTCGTTCTCTTTCGTGATGGATTTTGTGATTCTGGGGTTGTCGAAGAATCTCTTCTTTTTTCATTTTTTATTCATGAACTATATTATTTTATGAATATTGAATTCATATGCTCTTCGGGGAAGTTTTGATACAAAAACATTTGAAATTAAAAGGAGGAGCCATAGTATGGCTTAGTAATCTTTTTCTTTAATGTCACTTTTTTATTCATTACTTTTCTATTTTTTTATTTGTATTCATATGCCCTTCGGGTAAGAGCATCCAAAAAAACATTTGAGATTAAGAGGAGGAGTCACGGTGTGGCTCAGGTAATACTTATTTCTTACTTTCATTTTTTTATTCATTACTTATCTATTTTTATTGTCGGTATTCATTTGCCCTTCGGGGAAACTCATCTAAAAAAACGAAACAAAAAAAGATGCCGACAGTAGATTCTCAATGATTCAACTTGCTATATTATTTCCATAAAGTTGGCAACTCGCTTCGCTCAAACACTCCAACTTTTTTATTTCAATAATTTCGAGTTGAATTACATTTTGATTCTAAATCGTCGGATTTTTAATTCATTTTTCAATATTCAAATTCACTTTTAACAATGGATTTTGTCATTCATTATTATCGTCTAAGTCTTCGATACAACGTTTTGTAAACGCCACTTTGACTGACGATAATAAGAAGCTGAAATGAATTCAGCTTGACGATTTATTTAGATTCATTCTGGGTTTGTCGAAGAATCTTATTTTCATTTTTGTCTTGACACAAAAACGAAACAAAAAAGTCAAGTCTTTGATTTTCGACGGTCAAAATTAGTTTCAGCCATTGAATGTTTTAGATCATTTGCTACGCAAACAGTAAAACATTTTAATCATGCCTCTCAACTTTTTGACACTCGCCTCCAAATCTTATGACATTTTCTATATCCTTTTTATTAATTCAAATTCGTTGTCATTTCGATTCTAAATCGTCGGAGTTTTAATTCATTTTTCAATATTCAAATTCATTTTTTAACCGCAAATCATTTAACATTTGGAGTGTATGAATTTATAAATTAGACATGCATTTTATGTTTTTGACGCATTGACATACCTCCTATTTATTACGCTAAACCTAATTTCGATACAAACTTTAAAATAATAAACTATGAAATCTATTTATTTAATCGTACTTGGGTGTTTTGTATTCAATAGCTGTATAGAAGATGAAAATATTCTTATTGAAACCCCGATTCGTTCAGAACGTATTACTATTACTTCTTCTAAAGATAGTATTAAGGATAGCATCCCTTTTAAAAACGACCCACCTCGTGATAAAGATCCCTATACGAGAACTATTGATGAAGATGAAAACTGATATTAGATGTTAGATGTTAAAAAGCTATTTTTTATGAATTAAAACTTCTAAAAGATGAGAAAAATTGCACCGTTTATACAAACATTCATCTGCTACCTATTTATTATTTTGTTTATTTACGCAGCAGTGAGTAAACTGATGGATTTTGAGAATTTTCAAATTCAATTGGCACAATCACCATTACTAAGTGCATACGCAGGATTTATTTCTTACGCCGTAATTATTGTAGAAATTGTAATTGTATTATTGCTTTGTATCAAGCGAACACAACAAATTGGGTTGTATGCTTCTTATGGTTTGATGCTCGCGTTTACAGTTTATATCTATCTGATTATTAATTACAGTGATTTTGTCCCATGTTCTTGTGGTGGAATTTTAGAAAAGCTTGGCTGGACAGAGCATTTGATTTTCAATATTATTTTTGTTGGATTAGCTGTAATTGCTATTTACTTGGAGGAATCAGCAATTTATCAAAAAATTAAACGAAAACTATTCGTTACTTTCTTTGCTATTTCGATTGTTTCAATTGGAAGTGTCATTATTCTATTTCTTACATCTGAACACATCATCAAACAAGAAAATAATTTTACCAGAAGGTATTTACAGCATCCAATTATCGAAGAAAAAGCGATTGATTTAGGTGCTAATTCTTACTATTTTGCAGGTTTTGAAAACAATACGCTATATTTAGGAAATCACACATCTCCTTTAATCATTACGAGTATTGATAGGGATCTTACTAAAATTGATATGCAAGCTATAAAATTAGATCAATTAGATTTTAATTTCAGATCTATTAGTCTTAAAGTATTTCAAGACGAATTTTATATTTATGATGGTAGTGTCCCAGTTATATTTAAAGGACGTTTACCTAATTACCATGCTAAATTAATTAGTTTAGGCACAGCTTACTTTTCTCAACTTATTCCATTAGGAAACAATCATTTTGCAATGAGAACACACAGTAATAAATTGAATTATCAAGTTTTAGGTTTAATTCATTTAGACACAGATGAAGTTAAATTAAAAAACAATATTCTTGAAAAACAAATTGATGGTGTATTTGATATAGATGGTCAACTCAACCATGATCCAATCAATAAAAAGATCATATACAATTACTACTACCGTAACCAATTTATTGTAATGAATGAAAACTTAGAAATACAGCATCGATTAAGTACTATAGATACCATACAAAAAGTACATATCAAATTAACTACATTAAAAGATGGAACAAAAAAAATGAGTGCGCCTCCTCTATTAGTGAATAAAAATATGAATACGTATCAAAACATCTTGTTTAACGAATCAAACTTAATGGGAAAATATGAATCCCAACAATTATGGAAGCAAGCATCAGTTATTGATATGTATCAAACTGATCGAAACCATTATATTGGTAGCTTTTATGTCCATCATCGACAAAATAAAAAGATATCAAATTTTCTGGTAACCGATACTCATTTTTATGCATTAATAGGTAATGAATTGGTTGGTTATAGAATGGCGCCTACTGTAACTAAACAATTCAAAATAGAGTAAACCGAAAATCTATTTTAAAAAGAGTAGGTAAATAAAAAACACATTAAAATGAAAAATTTTAAACAAATCATTTTACCAGCTGTCATTGTATTAATGGGAACTGGTGCTGCTTTTGCCACAAACAAAGCGAAGAAAGTTGGATGGGATCCAGGCGATCCTATATATCGAATTGATAATAATCAGAATTGTGTACTAGTAACAGAGAATCAAGACTGTACAACTGATGTTGGTACGATATGTACAACTTCAATGTCAGAAGAATTATTTGGAAAAAATAATGTGAATGACACAAGTTGTCCTATTATTTTATATAAAAATCATTAGATATTGATGGAAGGGGAATACTCCCCTTCCTTTTTATTTTAAATAAGAATTGAACCATTCTAAAGCCATATCCCTTAATACTCGTTTATTTTTCTCCTTTTTAATAACGTGATTTTCATCTGTAAATAATATTAATTTAGCTGGTTTATCTAATCTTTTTAAAGATAAAAACATTTCCAACGAATTATTCCAATCTACATGATTATCATTTTTCCCCGCCCATAATAACAAAGGTGTATTTACTTTATCAGAAAAATGAATTGGACTTTGATTAAAATACCTCATTTTATCATCATAAAAAGATGATTTCATTCGTATTTGATTATCCTCTAACATCGAAAATCGAGGCATATTAAACGAATTATTTATAGAATTATAAAATGATATTAAATTACTAATTCCTGATCCTGAAACCGCTGCTTTAAAATTTGAATCATTACCGACAATAAAATTAGTCAAATAACCGCCAAATGATATACCTATAATTCCTAATTTATTAGAATCAACAGATTTTAAATTTTCTTTAAAATAATCTATATATTTATTCAATGAGTTTACAGCCGATATTGCAGGGATACCGTCAATAAAATGAAGATCTGGCAAAAACACCATATACCCATTATTTAATAGATGTAATAAATTAAGCCCGTTATCATCTCCATAATTATGATATAGAAAATTATTGTATAAATACGATTGTTTATCATATATATGAAATACGGTCGGATATATCTTTTCTGGGTTATAATTTTTTGGGAAATATAAAATTCCTTTAAAAGTTACCCCTGATGAATCTTTAAATGAAACGAATAATGGCTTTTTTAATTCATAATTATTTTCTTCATTTTTATAAATTACCTTTATATTTTTACTCTTCAACGTATATTTTTGAATAGAAGGGTATATCAAATTGTCTTCGACTATATTATAGAATCCTTTTGAATAAGGTAATAAATTATAATTTTTCATCTCACTATCAAGCACATTTATTAAACTATAATTTTGTAATTTAAAGATTGTTGATCCTACATCTCTATAACCGACTAAATACACATTTTTATCTATATCAATCATTCTATCAGCATTGTAAAATCGATCTTCTAGTGCTATTTTATTATAATCATCTTTATCGAATTTATAAAGAATCTTATTTTTATTTAAGTCAATAATAAACGCTTTATTTCGATGAATAATCAAAACGCTCATTTTATCTGATAACCAGTAAGGCTTAATTAAACTTTGATCGTTTCTGTATTTATCCTCTTCTTCAAATACAAGATTACCTTGAGTAAGGTTAAACGATTTCCTTTGATCTACATCGTAACAATACCAATCTTTATCTTTAAAATATAGAAATTTCCTGCTGTATGGAGATAAAACAATAGAGTTAGGTAATAATTCGAATTTTTCAATAATCAATTCTTTTTCATTTCTTATAAAATCATAGATATAGATATCCGCTTCTTTATAGTATTTAGAATACGTAAACCATTTATCCTTATCTAATCCTAAAAAATAATGTTGATTCTTGGCATACATTGAATTAACATGGTCAAAATTTGGAATTTCCACAAGTTTATTCTTAACGCTATTAAAAACAAAGGTTGATTCTGAAGTATTCGTTAATGTTTCTTTTTTAGATAAATCCGTATAAAGTAGTTTTTCACTCGAATCCCATAGTTCATAATCTGGTTTTATATTTTGAGTATTTTCTACTTTATTATTGGTTTTTATTACTAAAACTGAATCACTGATTGAATTAATGTATTTAATACTTTTAGAAAAATCATCCATTTGTATTACTCTATTTCTATTTATTAAATTTATAATTAAATGATTAGTGTTTGTAGAAATTGTTAAAAATCCATTGATATCCTTCATCGTAGCCATTGAATCATAAGATGTAATACTATCGATTTGTTTTTTTTCTAAATTATAGTATTTTAAGTCTATTAACTTGTTGTTAGGATGTTTTTCGGTAAAATATAGACCATTAAATATTGCTGGTTTTATAATCGCATTTTCTGCTATTAGATTAGTGAGGATATTTAATTTATAGTCCATTATTACATATTCATTATTATCTTTTAGCTTGCCTATTAATCTTTTCTTAAACAAATACAATTCTTGATATCCCACTAGTTCTACTCCATCGCTATCAAAATTTTCGTAATATATATAAGTTCCATTTATATCAATAATGAAAGATTCGTTTTCTAATATAATTGTTTTATCCTTATTTATATTATCAAAACATTTATTCTTTTTAGAATTAGATATACACAAATCGAATTGATTCGCAGTAACATTCTTTCTATAATAAAACAGATTATCACCCTTATTGTCAGTGTGATGGAGGAAATATTTGTATTGTTCTAAATTTTGAGAAAATGTCATTACAGGTACTAATAATAATACTATTAATATGTTTTTAATAACCATCATTTTGAGGATTTAGATTAGGATTCAATAAAATTTCATTTTCAGGAATAGGAAAAAAAGCGTGATGTTTCTTATAATTAGGTTTTATATTTTGGAGTAATCCTAATTTATCTGTTCTTTTCAGGTCTAATAATCTGGTTCCAAACTCAGCAAACAGTTCAAATTTTCGCTCTTTTAAAATAGATAAATAAATGTCCTCGTCATTTTTAATAGAAACTAAACCTGCACGTGTTCTTATCAAGTTCAAATCATTCAGACTTTCCTCTCTTCTATTTAAATTAAAATAAGCTTCAGATCTTATTAAAAAAACTTCAGATAATCTGAATATTATTAACGATTCTATCCTATTGGTTGTAGTTGACCTTTGTTTATATTTATAGGGGTAATACTGTGTTATCGTACCATTTGTTACAGTATTCATCCATTTTGTTTTTCTTAAATCGTTGTTTTCAAACTCATTCACAAACTCGTTATTTAAGATAACTGTTGTTGATGGATACGATGATGGTATAAAAACTTGTGCTATAAAAGTATTTCCATTAATTGTTGATGCATCCAAACTCCATATACAACTACTACTAGCAATATTAAATTCTGAATCTAAATTTAGATTTAGTTTGAAATCACCTGAATTAATAATCTTACTAGAATACAACAATGCTTTATCCCATTGTTTATTTAGCAAATAATATTTTGAGAACACCATATAGTTACTATATCTATTTATTCTCGATTTATCTTTTAATACAGGTAACTTATCAAAATAAGATTCTCCTAATTTTAAATCACTTTCAATAAAATCATTAATTTGAGATTGATTATTTTTTTTAATTAGTTTGTTCACTTTATAATCGGAAGATTTTACATAAGGAATTTCATTAAAAAGCTGATTTAAATTGAGGTATATTAAAGCACGTAAAGTATAAGCTTCTCCCAAGAATTGTTCTTTATTTTTTGTAGAAATCGTTTGACTTAGTTGAATATTCTCTATAAAAAAATTAATCATATATAATTGTTCATAGCTTTTACTCCATAAGTAAGAAAAAGAGGTATTTCGAGAATTATGTGTCAATGAATTTATTTGTTGCAAATCAAAATCTGTCGATACATTATTCAATTCATCTGCATAAAGCCCTAAAACTATTGTTCCTCCTTTCATTTGACCAGAGAACAAACCATTATCTCTAAGATTACCATAAATATTTAATAATGCAGCTTGGGCTGTTTCATCGCCATTGTATACTACTGCACTTGTTAATTGATTGTTTGGAAGATCAACCTCCAATAAATTTTCACAGCTATTTAAAATAGGATTGAGTAAAAAAATATATAAAATGATATTTAAATTTTTCATAACAAATAGATTTAAAAAGTTAATTTGGTTCCAATAGAAATTGATTTTAAAGGAGGTAGAAATCCTATATTTAAAAATTCAGGATCATAACCAAAATAATTAGTATATGTAAAAAGATTGGTTCCCGTAGCATATATATTAAGTTGTAACTTATTACTTAGAGAAAGTTGATAATTGACTGTTATATTTTTAAGTCTTATGTAAGATGCATCAGTAATAGCTTGGTCACTTTCTTTATAAAAACCAAATGCACTCAAAGCCTCTGAGCGGTTTCCACTTGTATAGGCTTGATATTTTGCTGTTCGATTATCGGTAGACCAACTATCTAAGAACTCTACAGGTAAATTTAAATTATGTCCATATAAACCACTGTTACTAATAAAATTATAATTCAACCCCTTATAAAACTGAAATAAGAAGCTTAAAGACAGATTCTTATATGTTATGGTATTATTTAATCCACCATAAAATTTTGGTTGCAAATCAACAATCCCCTTTTTATCCCCTATTGAAGATATGGCTCCATCTGAATTATAATCTTTAAAAGTAAATAAACCTGTATTTTGATCTATTCCTGTGTAGGTATATACTTTCTTGATATAGGTAGACGATCCTATAATATAACTATTGGCATAGGTTGAACTTTCTAAATCTGGAAATTCGATTAGTTTGTTTTTTGGAAATGTTATATTAAAGTTTGTAGACCATTTGAATTTATTTTTGTGAATCAAATTAGAGTTCAATTCTATTTCTAGACCGCTATTTCTAACCTTAGCATTCAAATTATCTTGAATTGTATTAAATCCTGTTGTATAAGGAAGAGGTATGCCCACCAATTGATTCTTAGACAAATTAGTATACCAAGACAAGGAGAAGTTTAGTTTATTGTTTAGAAATGATACATCTAAAGCTGTCTCAAATTTTGTTGTTTTTTCCCAACTAAAATCAGGGTTATATAATCTGGTTGGAGCAAGTCCTAAGCTTCCATTATAAACCGCATTACGCAAAGTATACGTATCTAAGAACTGATAGTTGCCAATATTATCACTACCAGTAGTACCATAACTTGTTCTGATTTTACCGAAATTAATCCAATTGATATTTTTTATAAAATTTTCTTTCGAAAAAATCCAAGCTGCACCAACTGCACCAAAATTAGCAAACCTGTTATTGGGTCCAAATCGACTTGATCCGTCACGACGACCAGTTATATTTAGAAAAAGTTTATCTGAATAATTAATATTAAAACGTCCGAAATAAGCCAAATATTTGTATTCAGTTATACTATGATTGGATATTTTTTGGACATTGGCGGCAGAAATATTTTTCAGTACATCATTGGATAAGAAATCATTCCCATTCATGTCCAATGTTTCTCCATTTTGATTCTGATAACTCATTCCTACTAATCCGTCCATTTTAATTGTTTTTAACTCAGCTTTATATCTTAACTGAGGTTCAATAACATAGGATTCTAAATCATAGTTACTTAAGTAAAGTGAGGAATATTTACTACTAGATCCAGATGTTGAATTTGGGTTATAAATCGTATTAGGTTGTATTTTTTTTTCATTATTTATCGATTTATTAAATCCGAATTGATTCACAAAATCCAAATTACCTAATAAATTAACAGTCATTTGAATGGAAGAGTTTAAGGATTCTATTTTCGATAAATATTCGGCATTTAGATTTGCTAATGGATTTGTAAATGTTCCATTTTCCCAATTTAGGCTTCCATCATCATTGTATAATTTTGGAGCATTTGGAGAAAGCGTATATGCTGTTCTGGCCAAATCATTTAATGGTAAATTATTGTAATACACTCCATATAAAGTTTGTCCTATAAGTTGAAATTTACGATTAGTTGATTGGTGATTAATATTTAATAATACTGTAGATTTTTTATATCGAAAATTACCTGGATATACACTTGTTTCTTCTCTATGATTGGTTTGAAGCATAAAAGATGTATTATCGTTTCCGCCAGAGATACCTAATGTATTTTGATTTGTAAAAGCATTACCACCTATTAACTCTTTTTGCCAGTCCGTATTACGTGTTTGATCCCATGTTCCATTTATATCATACGCATTAGTGGGATATATAGAAATGCCATCATTTGCAAATGCTTTATATCTCATTTCTAAATATTGAGCACTATTCATCATCTCCAATTTATTAATCAATTTACCTATTGACATAGAAGATTCTACATGTGCTCTAATTCCTCCTTTAGATGTTTTTTTTGTTGTAATTAATATTACGCCGTTTGCACCTCGCGAACCATAAATAGCTGTTGCATCGGCATCTTTTAAGACTTCTACACTTTCAATATCACTTGTACTAATTGTATTCAAAGGATTAATACTTGCTCCAGACAGTATAGTTCCACTTAAAGAGCTATTAATAGATGATGCTATTGGTACACCATCTACAATATAAAGTGGTTCGTTTCCCTCTCGTCTTAGACTATTTCGTCCACGTATCTGAATGTCATAACCTCCACCTGCATTTCCAGAGTTTTGTACGATACTCACGCCAGCCATCCGTCCTTGTATAGCAGAAAGTACATTATTCACAGGTTGATTCTCAATTTCTTTAGCCGTTACACGTGCAATTGACCCCGTTCGTTCTTTGTCTTTTACGGAATAGTACCCTGCATTTATTACCACATCTTTCAGCTGAATTCCCTCCTCCTCTTTTGTAAAACTTACATTGATCACGCTTCTATTCAATACCTCTTCTTCTCGAATAGGGAAATCCAATTGCTCAAAAATTAGTTTAGCATTATCCTGTTGTAAAGTCAACGAATAGTTTCCATTATCATCGGTAAAGGTGGAATTATCGGTACCCTCCTCTTTTACCATTACTCCCACTATCGGGACTTGAAGTTCTTTTACCGTACCAGTCACGGTTTTTCCTGTTTGTGCCAACAATGATGTTGTACAAAACAATCCCAATAATACAGCAAATGACTGCCTACTGAGTTTGAAGTAAAATTTTTTCATAATTTTACATAAGTTTTTTAATTCAACATTTGTTTTAAAAGCCACTCCTTTTCCTGTACATCGCGCCAACTTTGTTTTGGGGAAAGGAGGTTTTTTATTTTTTACGTTATACGTTTTACACTTAAGGTTTTACGTCATTATTCTTATTAATATTCTAATTCATTTTTTACCAACGAATTTTAGAGTCGACATACGATTTGCAGACGAGTTTCAATCCATTGAAACAAGCGTAAAAAAGATTAGTGAGCGATAGCGAATCATTTAATCTTTTTAGTGCGTGAAATGGTAATTGAACGTCGAAAATCGCGGTCTTGACTTTTTTGGTTCGTTTTTGTGTCAAGACAAAAATGAACGTAATAAAATAATGAACTTCTAATTATCTTCTTATTATCGTAAATTCAATTTAGAATTTCATCTCTATTTTTCGCGCTTATCTGTTTATGCCTCCTAGAAAAATCCCCCTCCGACAGTTTTAAAAAATACATTAATAAATGAAAACTAAAAATTAACACTAATCATTTTATGAAGATCATTTATACTCTTTGAGTTGTCTTCGGGGGATGAGCTGTGAGTCTATATTCTTATATTCGTTATGTTTTTATTTTATTCAAATTCATTTTTAACACGGGCACTGAGGCACTCGAAGTGCAGAAACTTTCTGTTTCTTTTTCTTCTAACTTTTACCTTAATGCAAAGTCTGTGCTAACAGAGTATGTGATTACAAAACATCAATTCTTTGATTTTCGACGGTCAAAATAAGTTTCAGCCATTGAATGTTTTAAATCATTTGCTACGCAAACAGTAAAATATTTTAACCATTTACTTCAACTTTTTGACACTCGCCTCCAAATCATATGACATTTTTTTAATCCTTTTTCAAATACATAATACATTGTACTTTTTACATCGTACAACTCTAAAATCTCAATACTAAAATCTAACGTCTCACATCTAAATAATAGGTAGCAGAACCCCAATAAATTTGGAAAATGATATGAAAGGCATTACTTTTAGTGTGCGAAAAAAAAGAGTATAACCATGCTGTCAAAGTCTCCTTACCGAGGCTCTGATAGAGAGCGTGTAAAGAAAGGATAGCCCTTTGCTTTACGATCCGTGTTTTAAAAATGTTATAAAAACGGAGTATTGTTCTTTAAAAGAATTAGTAACACCAACAGACTTTGTCTGGTGGTTTTTTACGGATGAATGGAAATTGTTTCGTTCTCATTTTGTGTTGGGTTTTATGGAACGATGTCTTCTATTCTTGATAGAAGTAGAATAAAAAGTCAGAGAAACGATTTACACTCCTTCATTATCGTGAGGAAATCCGGTAAGAAAACCTTTAGAGTAAACTCTTGCCCAATGAAGTACAAACGCATAAATCGCCCTCTGGAATTATCGCAAATATATGAAAATCCCAGTGTATTGGGCGACTTTCTGTACTCTCTAGGGCTTATAATTTACCGGATTATTCCCGAATAGAGAGACATCATTTCGTTAAGTCAAATAGCCTTAACTAATTGTGTCGCTTTAAACATATATCAAATATACAATGTTTGACATTAAACGCCAAACTTTTTTAATAAATATTTTAAATTATATGAAAATTAATCGATTAGATATTGTTTTTAAAGAAAGAAATGTACAAAATAGAGTCATTGCTAAATTTATTGGTAAAACTGAATTTACAATATCTAAATGGCGAAATAACAAAAGACAACCTTCTTTGGAAGAACTAATTGAGATTGCAAAATTACTAAGAGTAAGTATTTATGATTTAATAGAACCAACAAACTGGGACAATGAAAAATCTGAAACTTACGAGGAGTTTGTGAAAAAAGTAAAAGACATTAAATAATTAAAAACGTTTAGTTTAAAATAAAAATCTTAAATTCGAAATGAATATAAGTCATAGGCATGACGTTCATTTATTACTCAGGTGTTGGTTTTAAGGTTAAATATATCCACCTGATTTTTTTATTATACATAAATACATAGATTAATATAAACAAAGGGTTCTATACAGAGCCCTTTGTTATTTATACAATAATGGTTATAAATTAGATTAATTTATATATTTGTTTTTACGAAACTAAAGCTATAGTAGTTTCGTAAAAAATAATAATGTGACGCAATTTTAAACAAATATTAATTATGAATAAAAAGAAAATTCTACTAAAAACTAGTATTTTTTTTTGTCTAGTATCTTTTTTAATTCCATTTTTTTTAAAGAGCAATAATGATTCTTGGGTTACAGTTTTAGGCACAGCTTTTACATCTTTAGGTGCAATTGCAACTTTCATAACCTTATTAATAGCTATATTTTTATTTAATAAATTTTCGCTAGATAATAAATTTTTAGAAAACCAAACACTTAAAGTTTTAGAGCTTGCTGATTATTTAAAAGGTAAAACAATTAAAATAAAAACTGAAAATTTCACATATTATCTAAGATTTAATATAGACGACCCTAAATTAGAAAAGGAATTATTTTATGAAAAAATGAAATCAAAAACAGTTGTTATAAATTTTGACGATTTCAGCTTATTTACCGACACTATTCTTGAAATGAAAAGAAGTTATTGGTTACCACAAGAAATAAAAGAAAAATTAGAATTTTTAAACATTTACGGAATCAAAGAAATACCTGATAATTTAGAAGAAGCTAATTTGGCAAAAGTATTCTTTAAAGACAAAAGTAATAATGAAGATTTTTATGTTACATTACCAAATTTAACTGTTGAAGAATTATTGTTGAAAAAAAATATACTTGTTAAAGAAATTCACAATTGGCTTAATAAGTATTCTGAAATTAAAATTGATTTAAAATTAGAAGAACCAGAAAAATATATAGATGAAAAATAAAACTTCTGCTAATAACTAAGCTTTTGTCTTGCCAGGAGGGCATGAGATGTATTGAAATCACTGAACACAAATAACAAATAAAATATATAACCTCGCTAAGTATTTTTTAGCAAGGTTTTATTTTTACACAATAAGGTGTTTAATGTAGTTTTGTTTGTATATTTGAGATTAATATAACGAAATGTAGATATAGGGAATATTTAACGAAATTTTTCTTATTATTTATTTCGTAAATAAAAAAAATTTGCGACATACTAACTCAACAATCGTATAAGAATGAATGAACGAAAATTTCCAACACCTTCACAATTTTATAGAAACCGAAGGCCTGAATTCTTCTCCGATTCAAAAATTGTTTCAAAAACTATTTTACCAAGAGAACAATTAGCTTATGAAATAAGTCAAATTTCAACTAATCAAAAGCATGATAGTTTTGAAAATTTATGTAGAAAACTTACCGAAAAATTAATTACTCCAAATTTAGTTCCTCAAGTTGGACCAACTGGTGGTGGAGATGGAAAAACTGATTCAGAAACCTATCCTGTATCTAGTTTTATTTCAGACAGATGGTATGTAAGCGGTAATAAATGGAATGAAAGTGAAAATTGGGCTTTTGCAATAAGTGCAAAAACAGTTTGGAAGCCAAAAGTAAAATCTGATGTAAAAAAAATAATTGATACTAACAGAGGCTATTCTAAAATATTCTTTTTCTCCAATCAAAAAATTTCTAGTAAAAATAAAAAAGAAGTTCAAGACCAAACTAAAAAAGAATATGAAGTAGAATTGATTATTTTGGATGCTGAATGGATTTTAGAAAATGTTTACAGCAATCAATTATTAAACGAAGTAATTGAATCTTTGAATCTTTCAAGAACATACTTAGAGGAAAAAATTGTTGGATCAAAGGATGCTGAAAGAATTAAAGAACTTGAAGAATTAGAAAGTCAAATTAATTCTCCAAATCGTTTTTTTGAAATCGACTTTCAGTTAGTCGAAGATTGCCTAGAAAGTGCAATAATTTCTAGAATGTTAGAGCTTCCAAAAGCGGAAGTAATTGGAAAGTTTGAACGTGCTTTGAAGTTTGCAAACAAACTCGATAATATTCAATTAAGAATTAGAATTCATTATCAACTTGGATGGACACTAATCAATTGGTACGACGAATACAAATTATTTTACAATGAATTCTTAAGTGTAAAAGAATTAGTAAACCTAGAACCAAACATTAACAATATTGAGTTTTATCTAAATCTATCCAATATTCTTAAAACAATATCAAATGTTGAAGAAGCTAAAGATGTACTTATAGTCGATTATGAAAAAGAAGATCAAGATTTATTATCATTTTTAACGAAGTGTAGTCATAATCAAAATAAGCCATCAACATCTCTACTAGCTAAGTTTTATTTAGCATTTTTTCAAATCAGAGTGAAATTAGAAAATGAAACATCTGTTTCTAAAGAATTAATAAGTCTAAAAGAATATTTTACACAAAGTAAAAGCCACTTAGATATCCCTTTTGAGCAATTAAAGGGATTTGTAGAGGTTTACAATAAAATACTACCTGATAGTAAAGAGTATGATAACTTAATTGATGTCATTGCAGAAATTGAAGCTGTTAGAATTTCTGACCTAACATCAGGACAAACATATCTAAAGAGAGGGGTTGCAAAATTAGAAAACAATTTAAATAAAGAAAGTTTAATCTATTTTGGTAAAGCTTCTAGAAAACTTGCTAAAGAAGAAACTCAAACTGAATTTTATTATTGTTTAATACTTTTAAGTAATGCCTATTCAAAATTAGACCTTTATTGGGCATCATACAATGCTTTAGTTTCTGCAACTAATATTTTTGCAAACAACTGGTTTACAACTGGAAGCTTAAACCCTAAATTTCTAAAAAGTGTTGAGAAAATTCTAAAGAATGAAGTAATAATTGGAAGAATACCTGTATTATTATGTTGGTATGAACTTTATTTGGTTTTACAAAGATATTTTCAGCAGGACGTTGAAGATAAAAACTCTGAAAGTATATCAACCGAGCATATTACAGATTCATGTTTGTCTGTTCGATTATTAAATCTGAATTTCAAAGAATTTGGCAACTTGAAATATTTACCAAAGATTTTAAGTACAAATGAACTTTGGTTAAGTGAAGACGCTTCCTTATATCTATTAGGTAACGAAGATTTGATTGAATTAGATGAAACAAAAACATCACTAAGGAAAGAAAACTTCCCAGAATACTTTAATAATTGTGCAAATCAGCCATTTGTTGAGCAAATAGCTTATGAAACAAATTTCTTAAACTCTCAAGAAGTTCATATTGAAAGTCAAATTCTTGGAATTCAGCTTAAAGTTATATTTAATCAGAATCCACAATTACTAATTTTAGCGGAAAATATTCTTGCATATTTTGAGTCTTTTTTAGCAACTTCATTCGAAGAAGCTTTTCCAATAGCTGAAAATATAAAAATCTATATTGATTACACGGAATTAAATGACAACTTCAAATTAGAAGTTGTCAACAAAAATCATTTCAAAATACATTTAAAAAATTCAGTAATTTATAATGGAGAAAATTTTAAAAATCTTATAGATGAAATACTTCCTCTAATACTTGGTGGAAATTATATGTTTAAGGATATTAAAGAATTCTTAAATAATCTATTTAAAAAAGATGAGGTTCATGAAAGATTATCTATAATTATAGAACATAATAATTTCCTTACAAATGTATTAACTAACAATCCTAAATTCTTTTTACAAGATTGGATAAATAATAATACATCAGAATTTAATTTACTAAGAACAGAGTCTCCAATAACTATAAATAAGGAATTGCAAAAATTACCAAAAAATGAAAAAGGAGAAAAAGAAAAACCAAATTTTCAAAACGTAACCCATAAAAAAATCAAAGCGGAAACAATTATTAATACTGAATTATGGGATAATGCCAAATGGAAAGCATTTGGATACTTTTCTTCATATAATATTCCTTTTGGTTTAATAATATCATTCGAGAATATTGATTACGGAAAAAAAATATTTAATGAGTGGATTGATAAATATGGGAAAGTCGATAATAATGAAGAAATTTCCATAGTAATTATCAAAGGAGTTGACAAAAAAAATCCATTTTGGTATAAAGTATTTATTAGTAAAAAAGTAGATAAAAGTAAAATGGTGGATGGTCAATTTATTTCTTTATCATCTCGTTTTCATCGAATGGAAGCTCAAAATAGCACAAACCTAGATAATCTTTTAAAGGGATATGATGCTTACAAAAAATTCATACTAATTCCAGCACATATTGATTCTAGCTTTCAAATGACACCTATAATTGAACTTGGAATATTGAAAACTGAACTCACTATAAAAAATGCATGGGAAATTGGAATTCATGACTTTGAAAAGGTTGTAATTACAGAAGATGATGATCCAATTATACCTGATAATATTAATGATGCGCCTATTCTGAAAGTCATAAAAGAAAAACCTTGGAATAGATAAGCATGGTCGCAGAACATTGCTAACTGTTACGCAACACTAATTTAAGTACAAAAACACAAATAGTATAAATAGTAACCTCTTTAGAAGCAATTTTAAAGAGGTTTTTTGTTTTAACGAGAAACTGTAGTACATTAAACTCTATATAAAAAACATTCGTTTTAATTCTTCTACAATCATTTTAATTGATTCAATTTTTGATTGTTCTTTTTAGTAGTAATGATTACCTTTATTCAAAAGTAGATGCTATGTGTTTTCATGTAAAAGTGACCAAAACAAAAGAACAGATTGAGAAGAAATCGAAGTTGAAATTCAAACCTGAGGTAACATTTACGCCAAATCCTCATTTCAAAGGTTTTGATCATCCGAAATTACCTGTGATAACCAATCAACAAGATTTTATTCATTTGTTGGAATGGGGTTTAGTTCCGCATTGGGCTGGAAATGATTTTAATTCGAATAATACACTAAACGCACGAATTGAAACTATTGATGAAAAACCATCTTTTCGTGATGCTTACACGAATCGTTGTGTGATATTGGTTGATGGTTTTTATGAATGGCGACACGAAGGCAAAGACAAAATCAAATATGATATCGGAATCAACAATAATTTGATCTGTTTAGCAGGATTGTATTCAGATGATACGTTTTCGATTGTTACGACTGAAGCTGTCGGAATTATGGATTATATCCACAATACAAAACATCGTATGCCTGTAGTTTTAAATGATGGTGAGAATTTGATGAATTGGTTAGATTGCAAACCTATTGTTCCATTTACAAATTTCAGCTATCAACGAGAAGATGGTCAAGTGAGTTTATTTGGTTAATCATTACCTACTTTTTTTCGAATTAATTAAATATCAATATCTCCAAAATACTGATTTGAAAACCAACCGAGCCAAAACATATCTGCATCGGTCTGAATTTCACCATCTTTTAATATAAATTCTACTGAAGAATTATCATTATTTAAAATTACGTTTATAGAATATTTTGTTTTTATTGCGATACCAATTGTAGTTTCGTTTAACGCTTCATTGATTGAATTAATAATTGAAGATTGAGCTGTTATTTTCATAAATTAAAATTCTTGATAAATGCTCATATATTATTACGGTTTTCCGTAATAGAAAATATTTAACACTTTTCGACGACACCTTGTAGCGCTTTATTTGCTCAACTTTGTAACATGATGTACGCTTTAGTTGACTGCAATAATTTTTATGCTTCGTGCGAACGAGTATTCAATCCGACGTTGAACGGAAAGCCAGTTGTGGTGCTTTCTAACAATGATGGTTGTGTAATTGCACGTTCTAATGAAGCCAAAGATTTAGGGATTCCAATGGGTGCCCCTGCTTTTGAATACGAGAATAATTTCAGATTAAATAAAATTAATGTATTCTCATCCAACTATGCCTTATATGCGGATATGAGTAATCGTGTGATGACGATTTTAAAATCATATTGTCCTGATATAGAAATTTATTCAATTGATGAATCTTTTCTTCTTTTCAAAGGCTTTGATAACTATGATTTGGTAAAGTACGCCCAAGAAATTAAACAAAAAATATATACCATTACCAAAATCCCTGTTTGTATTGGTATCGCTCCAACTAAGGCTTTAGCTAAAGTGGCGAATCGAATAGCAAAGAAATTTCCGAAACATCATAATGGAGTTTATATGATTGATTCGAAAGAGAAAATGGACAAAGCCTTAAAATGGTTAAAATGTGAGGATATTTGGGGAATTGGGCGACGTTTAGCTAAACGTTTAGCTTTTATTGGATGTAAAAATGCGTATGATTTTACGTTATTGAGTGATGAATATCTTAAACGTAATTTTTCTATTGTTGAACTGCGTTTGAAAAAAGAATTAATTGGAGAAAGTGTACTAAAATTAGATGAAGTTCAACGCAAAAAATCAATTGCGACTACTCGTAGTTTTGAAAAAACAATCAATGATTATGAAAATCTGAAAGAGCGTGTTTCTACTTTTGCTGTTTCTTGTGCCGAAAAGCTTAGAAAAGAACAATCTAAATGCAACATTATTACTGTTTTTGTGATGACCAATCGTTTTGATGAAAAGCAATCATTTGTTTCAAACTCATTAAGTACAACCTTAGATTTTGATTCGAATTCGAGCATTGTTTTGTCCAAATCTGCTTTATTTTTATTGGATAAATTGGTACCTACCGAAGGAAAAGTTCCTGATTATAAAAAAGCTGGCGTTATCGTTTCGGCTATTACGCCCGATAATCAAGCTCAAATGAATTTATTTCACGAAGATTCTCCAAAACATAAAGCGTTGATGAGTGTGATGGATAAATTAAATGCAAATTATGGCGATCATATGCTTAAATTAGCTTCTCAGGATGTGCGTAGAAAATGGAAAATGAAGCAAGAACGACTGTCACCTTGTTACACAACAAGATTTACTGATATTTTAAATGTGTATTAAATGGTACAGTTTATTCAAGTTCCGAAATTCTCAGAAGAGTTAATCAATATCCCTATCAAAACAGATGGTGAAAAACGATTTGTTCAATTTTTTGGTGATGTTTCGGCTGGTTTCCCCTCTCCTGCTGCTGATTTTGTACAAAATAATATAAGTTTAGATGAAATTTTACTGAATCATCCCGAAGCAACTTATCTTAATCGTGTGGGTGGCGAAAGTATGTATCCTGAATACCTAAAAGGTGATTTACTTATCATACGATCTGATATCGAACCAAGACATCATGATGATATTGTGGTATCAGTCAACAATTCCGAATATACCTTCAAGCGATATGATGCCATCAATAAACAGTTGATCTCTCTAAATCCAAAATACAAAAATTGCATTCAATTACAAGATGAAGATGTGGTCATTATTTTGGGAGTTGTTACTGATTTAGTGAGGCATAAGAGGAAATAAATCATTTCTAATGTTTTATTTATAATTTATTACATTTTATCTAACTTTAATAAAACCTCAAAATAATGGAAAGAAATTTTTATATTATAAATATGCATAAAATACTTTATCTGGCAAGAAATTTACATGAAAAAGGTTACAATAATTTGAGAGTTATTCCGTCATTGTCATCGTCAGGAATGTATTGGAGATGTATATTTCTAGTAGATGTTAATGGAAAAAGAAATAATCTTTATATAACAAATTGGATTCAAGAATTTTATGATGTTAATCTTAAAGAAATAGATCTTGATGAATTAACGAGATTATTTATATCAGAAGAAAAAGAATTTCTAAAAAATGCTAAAAGCGAAAATAATCAATATGTTGAATGGTTTAAAAATGTACTTGAAAAAGTAAAAAAAGATGAGTTACCATATGCTTTTTCAGATTTTTATTCATCAACTCATTATTGGAAAACTTCAATCGGAAATAAAATCAAAATTATTCCTGGAGAAGAAAAGTATAATTTTTAAACTAATAAATCAGCTTCTAAAAATTCATTTTAACGATAAAATCCAATGATGATTCAGTTTTTCAATAGTATCTGAATCAAAATCAGAACAGGTACAAAACGTGACATCAGCATAAACTTGGCACATAAATTTAAGTTTTAAAAATTAGAGTATGAATACACATGCTGATACACCTCTAAGCTTCGCAAACTGACTTCTTCATCTGTATATTTTTCTTCAGGTAGCCATAAAAGTTGATCATAAATTGTTGTTTTTACACCTGACCGTATTTCGCGACTTTCTTTCCAATTCGGAATATTTAGCTTTTCACGTTGAAGTGTTTCTAATGTTTCTATTGCTACTTTTTTAACCATTTCCTTCTCCCCATCTGTTAGCTTTTTTCCTTTTACTAAAAGATCGAAAATAGATAATGTAGGTTGGTCTAGATTCTCTTGAAAAGCACGCTTTTCTTCTCCGGAAAGCTGCTGGATAAATTGTGTTAGACTTTCAAAGCTACGCTGTAATTCAATATCGGATTTACCATTATTATACTCTTCTACAATTTCTTTGTAACGTTCGTAAAACTCTAAACGCAATGGATTCTCACGAAGCATTTGTTCTAATTTTTGTTCGACCGCCTTATTAAGATCATAAACCAACTCATTTTTACGTGGTAGTTTTTCAAAAGCTTTTTTTAACGCTTCAATATTGAATTTCGACAAATCAATATATACATCAGTAGGTTCAGACACTGCATCTATTGATACACTTTCATTCACTACTTTTTGCAATCGCATAATGACCTCTGTGACATCGGCTGATTTTACTTTTTGATTCAACCTAATATATAAAGCATCAATCGCATTGTATTCTTTCACAAATTGCTTTGCCTGTTTTTCAGGGAATAAAGCTTTGTATTTTCTAAACACATTACGAGCTGAAATTTCAAACTTAGCTCTTGTCCCGTCATTACGACAAATTGCATTTGCCCCATTATTAATGGCTGCTATTTTTGACATCGAATTTGCTTCTATTAATGTTTGAATATCAAAATCGAGTTCTAAAAGCATACTGACCACTTCATCAATTGCTTGTTTGATCTCATTACCCATAGCTTCTAATTGCTCAAAAGGTTTTTCTTCTTTATCACCAGATTTATTCCCCTTATCACCTTCTCCATAGATAGCATAAGCTTTTTCTAATTGCTGGTAAACATTACCGTAATCGACGATCAAACCATTTTCTTTTTCATCATCGTACACACGATTGGCACGAGCAATGGTTTGCATTAATGTATGACCTTTTATGGGTTTGTCCAAATAAACCGTAGAGACACAAGGTGCATCAAATCCCGTAATCCACATGGCGCAAACAATAGCTAAACGGAAAGGATTCTCTTCATCTTTAAATTCCTTTTCTAAATTTCGTTCTACCATTTTGCGACGATGACTTTCGATATCCAAATTCATTTTCTTGAATTTATCTACCTCATTTTGCTCCGAGCTTACGACCACACAAACTTCAGTTTCACTTACTTGTTTGTATTTACGTTGAAGCTCTTGTTCTTCTTGAATATCTTCTGCTTTATTTATTCGAGATTTCAACTCCAATAGATAATCAGGCCAATATTCCATTACGTAATCATACATACGCACAGCAGTAGGTTTGTCTAAAGCTACAAACATAGCTTTACCTTGATAACCACGTTCATTAAAATGCCACACTAAATCTTTGGCAATGGCACGAAGACGTGATTCTGAGGTAAGAATAGGATATTCTTTTTTGAATAGGTAAGCTAATTTCTTTTGTTGATCTTCATCCAAATCTTCATTCTCTAGAATTTCAGCCATTTGCTCATCTAGTGCTGGATTTTCGATATTTAAACGTTCACCTCGATTCAAGTATTTTAAAGGTAATGTAGCTTCATCTTCAATCGCACGTTTAAAATCATAAACCGAAACATATTCCCCAAAAATGTTTTTGGTTACTTCTTCTTCATCTTTGATGATTGGCGTTCCTGTAAAACCTAAATAAGAAGCATTCGGCAAACCATAAAAACGCATATTTCGCGCATATTTACCACCTTGTGTACGGTGGGCTTCATCCGAAATTACAATAATATTTTTACGATCGGTGATCAATGGATACTCGGTTTCCTTTTCAGGATCAATCGAGAATTTGTGAATCAAAGAGAAAACATAACGGTGATTTTCACTTAATAATTCACGCAAATGTTCACGTCCTGAAATACCACTCTTCTTTCCTGCTATTATATTCTTATTATTGACAATGCCTACTCCAGAGAATGTATCATAAGCTTGGTTTTCAAGCTCGGTACGGTCAACCACAATTAAGAACGTGTAAGCACCACCAAACTTGCGATGAATTTTTTCACATAAGAAAACCATAGAATACGTTTTTCCCGAACCTTGAGTATGCCAATACACCCCTAATTTACCTTCTAAATCTTCGATATTTTCGACATTATCCAATACACGATTCACACCAATAAACTGGTGATTCTTCGCCATTAGTTTGACGACGTTGCCACTGCTTTCATCAAATAGTAAGAAGTTCTCGAAAATATCCATTAAGTTCTGTTTAGAACAAACGCCTCTTAGCATAGTATCTAAACTCACCACACCTTCTGCCTCTTCGGTAATACGTTTCCAATCCAAAAAATATTTGTATGGACTGGTTACCGTTCCTACTTTGGCATCAGTTCCATTAGAAAGGATCACAAACGCATTGTGGTGAAACAAATGTGGTATGGTATCTTTGTAATCTTTGAAATTATCATCATAAGCGGAACGTAAATCCACTGCATGGGATTTGAGTTCTATAAAAACCAAGGGAATTCCATTGACAAAACCTACCACATCAGGTCTGCGATTGTGCAATTCTCCAGTAACTTCCAACTGACGAACGGCTAGGAAATCATTATTTTCATAGTCGTTGAAATCAAAAACACGTAAGGTTTTCTTCTGTGCTTTGCCTTCAGCGTTTGTAAACGAAACTTCAACGCCATTTTTCAACAACTGATATTTCGCCTTATTTTGTTGTGCAATAGTTTGCCCAGCTATCTTTTGAACGATCTTCTCGATAGCACGTTTGTATGCCAGATCAGGTAAATCAGGATTATATCGCTTTAAAGCAGCCAATAAATGACGCTCTAAAATTACTTCTGTCTTATTATCTCGCCCCAACAAACCTTCCTCACCAAACGATTCATTTTGCCAAGCCGTTACCACTTGCCAACCCAGCTCTTTCAGTACATCTTCTGTAGCTTGTTCTATCAATTGATCTTCTGAGTATTCGTAGGACATGTTAGTTGGTATTAATTACATCATTAATAAAATCTATAGCTATTTCAATTCTATCCTTATCATTTGTATCCTTTAAAAGATAATGAACCGCATATTCTTCAATATTGAATTTAGACAATACATCTTCATTTAAACCAACACTTCCTTTCATAATTCTCCAACCTTCAAATTCACAAAACATTTCTAAGCCATTCTTTAATTTTAATGGTGAAGTACCAGAATATTGCAAGTAACAATCGTGTTCATCACAAATAGATTTATCATTTATGAGTTTACAAATTGTCAGTACATAAGGATTGATATGATAAGCTACCAAAGGGTTACTACCCTCTGTTCCTAATAACCTTAAATTAAAATCGTTATCCCAAACAAAATAATTTAAATTAGATAAAAATTGAAAGTATTTAATAAAATAATATTTCCAAGAACGGTCTTGAGAATTAACCGATAACCAATCTTGAATAATTTCTCTCAAACGACTTTCTGTATCCCCTATTTTTTGTGAGTATTTCAATATCAATTCTTGCAATATTCCACTTATAGCTGGATCATCATTAGTTAATATATAATCCCAGTTTTCTTTTTTGCCAAAGTACCAAGATTCTCCCATCTTAGTATGTTTTACATATACTCCTCCGAAACCACTAGTAATTAGTGCTCTAATTTTTAGAGAATCATATACATCATCTGACCATATTGCATAAATTGTTTCAGTTATTTCATCTACATTATTGGTATTAATGAAAGGAAATAATTGTTGTATTTGACCACCAAAATATTTGAATTCTTCTAATTTATTTAGACAAATGCCCTTTTGACGCAATTGAGCTTTTTCATTCTCATTCGTTAAACTTTGGTCACTGATATCAGTTCCTTTGTTATTAATTTTATTTGATAATAATTGATCATATGGTTTATCAACTAATAATTGTGAGAACAATTTCCAATAATTACCAAAATCATTAATACGGACGTTAGTATTGTATTTTGTATTATTTTTTTGCCTTCTTGCTTGAAGCAAGTTTCTAGAAATTCTTAAATAGTCTCTTAAACCATCACCAACTAATATATCTTTATTAAAAACAAGATATTGTAAAAGATTAAACAATATAATTTTAGTTCTTGCATCTTCACCTCTAACAGATGGACTACTGATAATCTGTTTAAACAAATTATTGTATTCACAATTATTCCAGAATAGAGTGACATTATTATAATCTGCAAATTGGTTTATTACCGAGCTAAAGAAGTTATCTAATGAGGTCTGGGTATGAATTTCATATAGTTCATCTAAAGATTTAAATAAAAACAACAAATGCTCTTCTTTTGAATAAACCTGTTCATATTGACTAAAATGATTTGTAAAACTATCTGCATTTACATTCGTATGGTCAATGAAAAAGCACATTTGAGTAATAAATTCAAAATAGTTAAAGAATTCATCGTCAATAATCGTTTTATTTCCTCTATAATGCCAAAATAAATCAGTCCATTCTTTTTCAATGCGATAAGAAAAGTAACCAGCATAACTAATTTGACCTTTTACAGGATGAGATAGTTTTTTATCTTTATAGTATTTTTCTATCAGTTGAATAAAATTGGCTTTAAAATTTTCGAAAGTAGTAAGTTGTTTACCTCTCGCATTCATTTTGATATACAATTCATCAGTTAAATCAAAACCCTTAGCTCCAAGATTGAGGCACTCAAATGTAATTAATTCATCATTTGTTAGAAGATCAAATACATTAGATACTTTAACATCATGGAAAAAATCATGTATCGCCTGAATCATGACTAACATGGCTGAAATCGTAGGATCTGTTTCCCAATTACTCACAAACCAATTTTTATTTTTCAAGGAATCGATAAAACTATTGTCTCCGACCGTTAATGGAAGGACAATTTCATTTGTTACAATTGCTTTACAAAATTCTCTTGAACTTATTCGTGTATCGTATTCAAAACGCAATAATTCCTTAGGACATTTTTTTTGTTCTTTTAGAGAAAAGTACCAATGTATCAAAAAAAGAGTTGTCAATCTTTGTTGACCATCTATTGGATAAAAGAAATCATTTTCCACTTTCCCGTAAACAAAATCAAGGTGTAATTTTCTATTATTTTCTATATGTTCTTTTATATTCGTAAGAAAACGATTACGTTTTTCTTCTTCATTAATTCTACCCTGAGCGTAATCCCTCTGAATAATTGGTATGTTTATTTTATTCTTAGTTATTAACCCCCAAAAAGTATATGTATTATTAACTTCCATTTTACGCTAGATTAATGAACAAATGATTTATAAACTCTTTCTATAGCTAAAAAATAATCTTTCCGATCTTCATCAGACCAAAACAATAAATTTTTAGGAATAGCTGTATAATACTTTCCAAAAGCTCTTTCTGTACAGATAGGAATATATCTTTGTAAAACATTTGATTTAAGCAAATCTCGTTTTATATCAAAAAAAGAATTGTTTAACTTACTATTGGTATCCTTATCAACTAAGGCTAAATTATAGAGAGTGTGAACCTCACTTTCTTTAAAATCTGTAATGGTATTATAGAAATCTACAATTTGACTATAGAGATGAGTGAATTTATCTTTATCATACGCTTTACCTAGATTTTCCAAATCATTCAAAAATGAATCAATTTTAGGCAGTTCAGTCGGATCAATAGACATACTATTTTTCAACATATTTAATGATTGTATATGACTATCCATCCACTCTATCGCTCTTGAATCATCCGTATTAATTTCCTCTGGATTCTGAGGATGTATATGCTCAATACTTGTTATCTTTTCTTTCTTATAAAGGTGAAATGGGAAACGAGCGTTTTCTTTTTTATAGTGAATAATAGCCTCAATATTAAATAGTAACAATATATTGATTATCTCATTATTGTCTGAGCCATAAGCTAATTGGTTTAATGTTTTAACAACGTCTGTTTCTTTATCTTTCTTCGAAATTCTAATCTTATTACCAATTTTCTTCTTCAAATTCTGTAAGAAAACATCCTTATCATCCGTGCTCTGCATCAGTTCTAAAACTAACTTTTGCTTATTACGCTCAGTTGCAAATAAATAACCAACGTAATGATATAGCGTATGATCATTATACCAATTGTGAATAGTGGTGAATATATTTTTAACCTTTTGCCAAATCGTATTTACAGCAAAAAGTGCATCTTCATTTGGATGATTTAGACGTAACGTAGAAAGAAATTTATCAAATACAATAAATTCAAAATGCTTTGGTTTAACACGCTCTCCATTTTCTAAGACATAGGATACCAATTTTTCATTTCCATATTCATTCCACTCATCGGCTAACAAACTAAATATATAATCAATACGTGATGAAGGAATAGGTCCGGCATCATTTATAAACAGCCACAGTTTATCGTCTTGTAAATGAGCTTCTATAATATCCCATTCATTTGCAATTTCAAACAGTCGTTGTTTAACATATTTGATATCTGCTCCTTTGTATAAGTCAGACTGTAATAAAAGAGCTTTGATAAGTTCTGCATCAGTTAAGGCTATCTTGCCTTCATTCAATCTCGTAAATAATTCAATGGAAGACTTTTCTGAATTATTAATTGCTAGTTCATCAATAGCTTCGTACCAAATTACCGATACATTATATTCTTCTTTTAATAAAGTATTTAATATTTCATAATTTGAACCATTTTCATCAAACCAATTACTTATGATAGCATAAGCATTTGAAATATGAAAATAATCTACATTATCTTCATTGATACCATTTTTGAACAACTTTCGTTCAAAAAAATCTTCAGAATCTTCTCTGGTTTCAAAAAACAAACTATATACTTTCTCTTTATTAACTATGTGCTTAAACGTAACACTTTTACGTAGCGGTTCTAGATAATTTAAAATCAGAAATAACGTTGTTAATCTTTGTTGTCCATCAATAACTTCCCAACATTTAATTGTTTCATTATCTTTTAACCATTCCTTTTCTTTGACAACAACAGGTTGCAAGCAATAAAATTTACTTACCTTGTTCTCTCTATCAGAGATTAATTCACAATACTCTCTAAGGTCATTTAATAACTCAGTGATTTCTTGCTTTCCCCAACGATACCCACGTTGATATCTTGGTATGTAGAAATTCTCATCTAAAAGCTTGTAAATAGGTTTAATACAAAGATTAGCACTCATATTTTTTTAGTATTTTCATAATTAATAGTCGTTTTCTGGTTTTAAATTAGTTTAAATTCTAGTGGCTTCGGCAATTTCGGCCCTTCGAGAACCTCAGGGTCCGAAAAGGTGGCTGAGGCTCTCGAAGCCACCGTCTTTCTTATCTCTGTATGCAATTGCCAACTTAGGCAATAACTCAGGAGAGCCATTTATCAACGCCTCTTTCTTCTTCCTGCTCCAACCTTGCACTTGTTTTTCTCTATAAAAGGCTTCATCAATGCGACTGTATTCTTCATAATAGACCAATTTCACGGGCAATCGTTTCTTGGTATGATTAGCTCCTTCACCAGCTTGATGCTGTGCTAACCGCAATTCCAAATCAACGGTACTTCCTGTGTAATAACTATCATCCGAACAAAGTAATATGTACATATATCCTTTCATAGTTTGTAATTTAAATCGGCCCTTCAAGGTCATTTCGAGAACCTCAATGACCTCTCCACTCCCGGTGGCTGAGGCCCTCGAAGCCACAATTTATAATTCCATTTCTAGGACCCTTCGAGCCCTTCGAGAACCTCAGGGCCCGTAGGGTCCAAATGGTGACTGAAGTTCTTTCGGTGACTGAGGCTCTCGAAGTCACACCTCAATCATCCCCATCATCAACCTTGGTAACAAAATATCCCGCGCCTCACGTAAACGTTGGTTTTGATTGGTTAGATTTAATATTTGTTGGTCTATTTTTGAAGCAAAATCATTAAACTTAATTGCTAATTCTTCATTATAAATTAATTCTATTCTTTCAACATCTGTTTTAGTTACAGATGCGAATATGGCTCCGCCACCAATTAAATTATCTTCAAAAAATATTTTACGTAATTGGTAAAAAATGAAGCTATTCAATTCCTTTTTATGGTTGATTGCAGCTAATCCACGACCTAAAATAATTTCTTCAGCAGCTACATTTAATCTTCCAACAGGAGCTCTAACACTAAATAAAATTGAATTTGGTTTAGCTTTTTTATTACCTGCCGTACTCCAAGATGTGTTAATTGGAAATCTAAATCCATAATCTTTTACACCTTGATGAAATGGTAATCCTAATTTTTCATCATTATAAAATTCAGATTTTGGACTTTGACCCATCACTAAATCACAACAGTCTTTTAACTTCACCTTCTCCCAATCCTTCGGCAGGCTCAGGGCATCGCCCTCTGGCAGACTTCGACTACGCTCAGTCTCCGAAGTTTCCTCATTCACGGATGCTGAGGCACTCGAAGCATCGTGTCCAGGAAAACGCATACGCACAAACCACTCTTCGTAGGTTTGCTGTGCCATTTCTTCCAAAATTTTGATGCGCTTGAGGTTGTTCTCAATCAAATCATCATAACCCGATAAGATCGAAGCGATTCTCTTTTGGGTTTCGAGTGGGGGAAGATTAATTTTAATATTGACTAATGTGCTAATTGGTAATTGAGGTACCGCAGCACCAAAAGCAAATGTTCTAGTTCTTTCTCTAAAAATATCTGACTTTAAAAATTGATAGAGATAATCTGTATTGATATCTAAAGATTCATTTCTAATAATTAACATTCCAGAATTTATACGTACATTTTTAAAAGGAATTTTGTTATTATATATACAAACATTGCCAATAGTACCTCTGGTTGTAATTATTATATCATTATCTTCTAATTTACCCTTTCTTAATAGATTATCCTTTTCTTCAGTTATAAAAACTAAATCATTTAATTGAAATCCATCTGATGTAATATTTTTAGCTGATAAAAACAAGCAGTAACCTTTTTCTAATAAATCTTCTTGTTTTGGATAATTTTTACCTCGATCACCATCTATAAATTTAATATCCAAACTACCTAGCTTAACCTCTCTCATAATTTCACCGCTTGAATTTGGTTCATCAATTGGTTGGCTTCTTTGTTCAAGCTTGCTAATTCACTGTGGAGTTCTTGCATACGGCTTTTGTAATCAAAATCCATATCAATGTCAATATTCACGCCTACATAACGTCCTGGCGTCAAGCTATAATCTTGTTCGGCTACTTCGTCTAAAGTCACAATCTTGCACAAACCTTCGATATCGCGATAAGTTCCATCAGGGAAATGCTCGTTGAACCAAGTATTATCCGCAGCTACTTCGGGCGTTTCGCCTCTGTAAAGTGCCATCATCGCTGTTAAACCTTCTAATTGATCCTCCGAGAAATCGTTGATCGTCGTGGCTACCTTACGGTACACATTACGCGCATCAATCATTAAGATTTTATTCTTGTTTTCTGCGCGTTTACCTTTATCAAAAAACCAAACATGACAAGGTAACGAACGCGTATAGAAGAAATTGTTTCCGATAGAAACAATACAATCTACATTACCCGTTTTTACTAATTCTTCACGAATACGTTTTTCGGCATTTCCGGCATCGGTCGCCGAAGACGCCATCACAAATCCGGCACGTCCTGTATCATTCAGGTAACTCATAAAGTACTGAATCCACAAGTAATTTCCATTCCCAATGGTTCCTTTTCCTGTTAAAGGCGCACCAAAAGGCAAACGTTTATCTTCTGCCAAAAACTTGTTTTTCGCATCGACTTTATCCACGTTAAACGGAGGGTTAGCCATCACGAAATCACACTTTTCGTACAACTCATGTGGATCGGAATAAAAGGAATTGTTGTTGGCAATTTTCCCTTCAATGCCGTGAATCGCTAAGTTCATCTTCGCCAATTTGGTAGTTCCTGTTTTGTATTCGGTACCGTACACCGTAATGGCTTCGTTTACTTTTTTATTGAGATGATCTTTGATAAAATGCGCTGTTTGCACAAACATACCGCCCGACCCACAAGCGGGATCGTGGATAATACCATGATTGGGTTGAATGAAATTGACAATCAACTGTACCAAAGACGGTGGCGTAAAGAACTCGCCTCCCTCTTGTGCACCTGCTCCCATCATCGAGAGTTTCATCAAGAAGTATTCGTACACACGACCAAAAACGTCCCCTGTAGCATTGCGTACCGAATCGCTATTGAAAATACGAATCAGATTCGCCAACAAGTTGCTATCCGTATCATCTTCAGGTGTTAAATCGTGGAAGTTTTTCGGAAGAATACCTGCTAAATCTTCATATTCCGCTTCAATCAATTTCATGGCTGTATTTACCGCCTCCGCCAAATCTTCAGCTTCTGGTAAAGACGCTAAATAACTGTATTGTGCTTTTTCGGGCAAATACATCGCACCCATTGCTGCGTAATCATCTTTGGTTGCTTCGCGGCGTTGTTTGGTACGTGGATTGATCGGAAGTGTTTCTGCTAATTGTGCTTTGGCTTCTATGAATTTATTTTCAGCAAATCGTAATAAAATCAAACCCAATAAAGGGTCTTTGTATTCAGCTGCAGTCAGTTTCGAATTTGCACGCAATTCGTCTGCCGCTTCCCATAATTCTATTTCGAGTTGTTTGATATTTTGTTGTGTCATTTTTAAAAAAAATTGCTGTAAATTACTAATAAAGTACCAATAAACATCTAACAAATCTCATAAAAATAGAAACCTCATAAGATTTATTGATTTTTTTTAAAAATCTACTCCTTCGGAATCTCCACGAACACAGCACCAATATATTCTTCTTTATACCCTTTTACTGTCATCATGTGTATAAATGGAAGTAAATCCAACTCAATTGAACTTCCATTAAAAGTTTCTTCTTTCAAATCTAAATTACCATTATAACTCAGGGTTTCTTTCACTTTTTTTAATTGTTCATCAGACAATTCAATTGTAATTATAGGCATATTTTCTTGTTTTTAATTTATATTACAAAGGTCATAAACCATCCCGCCAAAACATGTCTTTTAGATATTTTTATAATTATTTTTTAGACTATCGTAATCTGATAGTTGTGTAGTCATAGGTTTGCTTCATAATTTTAAAATAGAAGATTATGAAATTAAAAGTTCATTATGAAGTCGAAACACTATTCGATCAAGAAACAAAAGAAGTAACAATTAATTCATTTTATAATGATGATCCGATTGTTGCTCGCGAAGAAGCTTTTTCGTTTTTAAGAAATTATATCAATGTTCTGAAAGAAGAAAATCAAGTAGAAGTTGAAACTAAATATTCGGGACCACGAAATCATGCCCAATTTAGATTTGATAGTCGTACCAAAAATTTCGATGATAATTTGAGTACATATTTTGTAAGTCATTTAGTGTTTAAAGACTCAAAGTTAAATAAGGGGTTAAAGATATATGTTGTCGTAGATGAAACTTTTTATACAGGTGAAGATTTTATTGATGAACACGAACGTAATTTAGTTTTCCTGTTAGGAAATCAAACCGAAGATTCTTTAATCGAATAAATCTAATTGTTTCTGAATTTCTTCATTTTTTATTTTACGATGTGATGCATTGTACACACATTTTCCATCTTTTATAATTAGGATTTGCGGTGATTCATGCTGAACATTGTATCGTCGTTCAATCTCATTAGAGAGTGTTCTATACGTTAATAAATCTAAATAATTCAGTTCAAAATCGCTTTCTTTTACAATATCCCAAATTATATCACATAACCCACAAGTTGTACTGTGTTTATAAATAATTTTTGGTTGATTAAAAGATGCTTGATCAATTTGATCTAAGTGATCTAAAGTTGTAATATCTATTTTTTTCATTTTTATTTCTATTATTTCGCTTCTAAAATTACGTTGAAAAGAAGGAATAACCTATTCTATTTTCCTTAATAGGATAAATTATAAAAAGTTTGTAAAGAAATCTCCTTGTTCATTTTTTTACTTTACAATTATTTTCAGTTTCTTCAATCGAAGCTGATAACTTTGCAAATAATTTCGTTTTAGCTTTTCTGATAAGTAAGATTTACCAATTAAATCTACCACTTGATCTTCTTTCGAAGTTAGATTTTGAATGACTTTTATGATCGATTTTTCTGTCATTTCTGCTTTTTCTCCCAATACAATGAATTGATCAATAACTTTTCCTTTTGAATTGGATTTTGGTAATAATCCATCTTTTAAAGCAAAATCAGCATCCTCGATATGAATTTTAGTATTTAGTAAATCATATGCTGGACTTAATTTAAAATCTCCTTGCTGAGTTTCTATTAAAGAAAAATTCTTTAAATGAGCATCTCCATTTGAAAACAGATAATTGAAAAGGATTAAAGTAAATAACTTTGGAGTTTCTACTTTCCAAGCTGGAACATATTTTTTTAATGCATCAAACAATTCTAAGTAATTACCTTCGTATTTATATTGTTCTCCATCTGTCGCAGGTGATTTCCCTAATAAAGAAGCGAAATCCTCTACTGCTAATTTATCTCCAATTTCATTGTAATCAAATCGTTTAGTAAGATATGCTGGACTTCCATCTTTAAAAAATACCAATGCATTATCAGCCGTTTCAATTTTAAAAATTTGTTTGGCAATTTGCATCGTCAAATGTTCGTTAGCTGGTGCAAATTCACTGTTTTTAGGTAAATCAGAAATCGGTTTCATTATATATTGACCGCTTTCCTTTTCATTCGTTAATCGTAATTCATTTCCATCAAGAATTAAAGAATATTTCTCTTGAAATCCCGAAATAGAAATATGTGTTTGATTTTGGTTAAAACTACTTTTATCCTTACGATCAGTTGGCGAAGTATAATTTAAAAATGGACTTACCTTTTTACCATTAAACATTTTCTTTAGAACAACAGGACTGTACGCATTAAAATTTTCTTTTAAAGAACCGGGACAATTAATTAATTCTAATTTCATTTTACACTCTTTCTATTGTTACTGCACCAATTGTATCTATTTTAGATGCTTTCAATAATATTCCAAAAGCATCATCTTCATCAATCTTATATGTTTTACAAATCATACGTTTATTTACCCCTTCTGGTAATAAATGATAGAAAAAAGGAAACAAAGTTTCAGAATCAAACTCTTTTTGATTTTTAGGCAACGTTAAACTTATAGAAGGCTTAGAATCATCATTTAACCAATCTTCATTATAGATAAAATGAAAGCGACCATTATCCAATTGCGTTAGAACTCCTGCCCTTTCTCCTTTATATAAAATTTGAGCAATTCTCATGATTCAATTGTTTTAACCTCTAATTTAATTTCTAATCCTAAGGCATCACACAACTTTTGAAGCGTTTCTAAAGTTGGATTACCTTTACCACTTTCAAATTGTTTTAACGTTCGTAAACCTACACCTGAAATCTCCGCTAATGTTTCTTGTGATATCGCTAAAACTTTACGACGTTCTTTTATCTGTTCGATTATTAATAGTGTCATATATTGCACTTTTATTGTAAATTTAGATATAAATCTTATATTAAACAAGAAAAGTGCAATGAATTGCACTTTCTAAAGAGTGTTGCTCGTTTTTAGTCTAAAAGCATATAAATAGTGCAATATATTGCACTTAATAAATCTTAATTTGAAAAACAGAACTAAATAATGGGGAGGTTAGATGGATTTGAAAAAGCTAACCCAAGCTATATTTGTAAACTTATAAACTTTAAATACAGTGCATTTTTAAAGAAATAGGTCAAAAAAACGTGAATGATGAATTCTTAAATCTAATACATTCTACTATGCTACAATTAAATAATGTAGTCATTCAAAAAACAATTAAAGTACACTCCTAGGTTTACAAGATGATATTTTCAAACTAACAGTAGATGAATGATGAATTTGGGCGAAAGTTACAAGATATAGAATTACTATAATTATATATAATGTCACAAATTTAGTAAAAATTTGTTACAAATATTACAGTATAAATATGACATAAACATCTAAAAATCAAATAGAAACAAATATTTAAAAATCTCCTTTTGGCGAAATATTTTTTTGGATGACTTTAATGATTATGGTTCTTCTGATAATGTTCTTAAAGTATTATTGCGCTTAGAACTAAAAATAAACGGAAAACGTTTAGCTCAAGGTATTTATCTTGAGTTCTAATAAAAATTCTTTTGACATTGCACAATTCTATTATATCTTTGCTTAGCGCTTCATCCTCTATCTAGAATGAGGAATTGTTTTTAGAATACATATTCCACAATCCTTTTAATTTTTTATAAAAAGTCAAGATAAGCTCAATTAAAAATGGAATCCTTAATAAAAAAATATAAAGAACTTGGAATAGATAGAACAATCGATCATGATAAGTTTTATCTAATTTCTGTTGTTTATCATTCAACAGTATTGGAGGGATCAACTTTAACTGAAATTGAAGCATCTGTTTTGATTAATGATGGATTAACTCCTAAAGGAAAACCTTTAGAACATTCTTTAATGGTAACGGATCATTATAAAGCTTTAATTTACATACTTGAACAAGCTAATAATAAGAGACCTATTTCTATAGATTTAATTAAAAATATTGGAGCATTTGTTTTAAAAAATACTAGATCAGTCTATGAGACCATGCTTGGAACTGTTGATGCTAGTAAAGGAGAATTTAGAAAAGGAAATGTAATGGCTGGAAATACTTATTTTCCTAATTATGATAAAGTCGAAAGGTTGATGAATGATTTGGTCATTAATATTCAAAATAAAATGAGTACAATTCAAACCATAGAAGATCAATTAAATTTATCTTTTGACGCTCATTTTAATATGGTGTCAATTCATCCTTTTTATGATGGAAATGGAAGAAGCTCGAGATTATTAATGAATTACATTCAACAATATTACAACCTCCCTCTAGCAATCGTTAATTCAGAATCTAAAGTAGATTATATCGAGGCTTTAATTGAAACTAGAGAAAAAGATGACATATCTATTTTCAGAGATTTTATGAAAAAAGAATACTCTTCTCAACTGAATGAAGAAATTGAAAAATTTGAAAAAGTAATTAAACCAAATAAGGGAATTGATTTTAAATTTTTATTTTAATTTATTTACTTCATACAAATATTAAAGACGAAAAGGTTATTCAAAAGCAATTGAAATATGCACCTGTTTGGATTCAAAAACAAATTATTAATATCATTAAAGAGCAAAACAAATCAAGAATTATTTAACCAATAATATTAAATTGTAATAAATAAGATTGATTCTTTTATCGGATATTACTAATATTTCGTTAAAATATGAATACTTTTTGTACACCATGGTTGTTGAGATTTTTAAATAACGAGTTGTACTTCTTATACCCAAACCTTCTTTTGTCAGCTGAACAATATTGTAATTTATTGTTGTGAGATAAGCATTGTAACTATAAATTTCAACTCTTGTTTTTTGACAATTTTTACATTTATAACGTTGGTTTCCATTGCTCGTTTTACCATATTTTATTAATTTATCCCGATGTCGCGGATTTGCAATCCGTGACTTTATCTATACAATTCTACTGTTGTTATGGTTATAAAATATACACTGCTACTATCGGTTGCTTTGTATTTTGTTGACATACTACGCCCGATGTCGCGGATTTGCAATCCGTGACTTTATCTATACAATTCTACTGTTGTTATGGTTACAAAATATACACTGCTACTATCGGTTGCTTTGTATTTTGTTGACATGATACTATTTTATTTCAATGAACTTATTTTCTATTTTTTTATAGCACGGATACCAAGTATAAAGAGAGGAAATTCTACAACTGTAATCGTAGCTTTTTTTTGGGGAAGATTACAGGACGTACCCACAATAATAACCCTACATTATAGAATCACTTATAACAATTAAAAGTCTATGTAGAATATTTGAATTTAATCTATAATTGTTAAATGTTTAAGATTATAATAAATAAAAATCATCTATTTTTTCTTCACATAAAGATTTGATTACATGTATCCATGAATCATTATCATTTAGACATGAAATATACTCATAAGCTTCTCCCCCATTATCAATAAATATTTCTTTTCCTTCCATTGCTATTTCCTCTAGAGTTTCCAAACAATCAGATACAAATGCAGGGCAAACAACTGCCAATTTTTTTATTCCTTTTGATGGTAAAACTTTTAAAGTAGAATCTGTATATGGCTCAATCCATTTATCTTTTCCTAGTCTAGATTGAAATGAAACAATTGTTTTTTCGCGAGATAAATTTAATTTTTCTATAACTTTTTTTGTTGTCTCAAAACATTGATGACGATAACAGAATTGATGACTTGGATTAAATTCTCTATCACAACAGTCACTTAAATTACAAGTCCTTGTAGGATCTGTTTTATAAATATGTCTTTCTGGGATACCGTGGTAAGAAAATAACAGCCCATCAAAATCATTCGAAAACTTGTCTTTTATACTTTCAACAAGACAATCTATATATATATCTTTATTATAAAATGGTTCCACATAATTTATTTTAATAGATGGAAATTTCTCTTTTCTTACTTTTTCTGTTTTTACAACTACAGATTCTGTTGTACTCATAGCATATTGAGGATACAATGGAAATAATACAATTTTATCTACACCTTTCTCAACTAGTTTAGAAATTCCATTTTCTATACTAGGCTCAGCATATCTCATTCCTATTTCAACAGGAATATCAATAATATTTTGTAATTTATTTTTTATTTTTTCAGTAATGACTATTAAAGGAGACCCCGCATCTGTCCAAATTTTCTTATATGCTTCTGCTGACTTTGAAGGTCTTGTGTTTAATATAATTCCTTTTACTAAAAGTGTTCTTAAAATCCAATTATAGTCAATAACTCTTTCATCCATTAAAAACTCTCCAAGATACTCTTTTACGTCATTTACGGATGTAGATTTAGGTGATCCTAAATTAACTAATAATATTCCTTTTTTACTCAATTTATTTACTTTTATGGTTACTAATTTTTTTTTAATCTAAATCTTTGATAGAAAGTTTTTACAAACCTCACTTTTACTAAAGACAATAAGGTGCTTAATTGAATCCAGCTTGAAATTTCAGTATGGATGTAGATACCTTCTAGTGAAGTTTTGATATTAATTCTTCAGAAGCAGAAAATGTGGAAAAATATATTATAATCGTTTAATATTTTAAATCATTATTATTCTTTCATTTTAATCCTTCAATGCATCGTTAAAAATGCTTAAAACTCTGTTTCGAGCAAAATTATGAGCAACTATAGGAGAAGGATAATCATCAGTTTCAAATTCTGAGACCCACTTTTTGATGTAAAGATATTCTTTATCAAATTTTTCTGTCTGAAGTGTTGGATTAAAGACTCTGAAATAAGGAGCTGCATCACAACCTGATCCAGCGACCCATTGCCAATTTCCGTTGTTTGCAGACAAATCATAATCGTTTAGTTTTGAAGCAAAATAAGCCTCGCCCCACCGCCAATCGATGAGTAGATGTTTGCATAAAAAACTTGCAGTTATCATTCTTACTCTATTATGCATAAAACCAGTTTGATTAAGTTCTCTCATTCCTGCATCTACAATAGGATAACCTGTTTTTCCATCGCACCACAGCTTAAATTCTTGTTCATTATTTCTCCATTTTATTTCATTGTATTTAGCTTTAAAAGGTTGGTGAACAACATATGGAAAATGGTAGAGTATTTGCATAAAAAATTCTCTCCAAATTAATTCATTGAGCCATGTTTCATTTAGCTCTATCGCTAACGCAACACATTTTCGTACACTAATCGTTCCAAATCTAAGAGCTATACCTAATTGGGTCGTACATTGTAAAGCAGGATGATCCCTATATTTATGGTAATTTTGAATAATTTCCTTATCTAGCTTTGGCTGTTTGAATAAAATTGATGTTTTTAAAAAACCAATTTCTTTGAGTGAAAGAATCGTTTTGAATTCTGTTTTCAAAAATTTGCTGTAATCAGGGTTATAACATTTATAATCTTCTGTTTTCAAAATTTGTTTCCATTTTTTTGCATACGGCGTATATACTGTATAAGGAGAACTATCTTTCTTTAAAATATCTTTCTTGTCAAAAATTACCTGATCTTTAAATGCTTTAAACGAAATGTTAAATAACTTAAAATAATTGTAAATCGAAGTATCTCTTTTAATTGCCAAAGGTTCATAATCACGATTACAAAATATAGAATGAATAGCAAACTCAGTAGAAAGTTGCTGAAAAATTTTGAGAGGATCACCATAATATACATTGAGACTTGTCCCAAAAGATTTTAATTGATTATTAATCTTTTGAAGCGCTTGATGAATATAATCCACCCTCCTATCTTTCTTGTCATCCAGTTGTCGTAGAATATCTTCATCAAAAATAAAAATAGGTAACACAGGAATTCCAGATGAAAGAGCGTGGTACAGCCCAACATTATCTTCTAAACGAAGATCTCTTCGAAACCAAAAAATGGAAATTTTATTTTTCATTTAAAAATGGATTATCATTTCGATTATGTTCTACCCAAATCAAATTGGATATATCATAACCAATTTCTGAAGCTAATGCAAGAAAGTTTGTTTTAATATTATCTGGAATATCTTTCGTCCGAGACAAAATCCATAAGTAATTTAGATTTTTACCTATAACCAATGCATATTGATAGTTTTCATCCAAAGCAATTACGTTATATCCAGCATAGAAAGGTCCAAAGAAGCTTACTTTTAGCTTTCCTATTTGCTTACCGTCTCTAAATTTTGCTTTACCTATAGCTTGCTTCCATACTTGTTTATCCTTATTAAATCCGCTATTTGAAACCACCAGATTTCCTTTTTTATCAAAAGTGTAGTTAGCGGAGACATTATCCAAGTTTTTCTCGAAACGAAAATCTAAACGAGCGATTTCAAACCAAGTACCTAAATATCGATCAACTTCAAAATTTTGAACAGCTTCTGCCTTTTTAGGAATCGAGGAACATGAATTTGAAAGTATCAGTAAGCCTATACATACTACAATTAATAGTGTTTTATTTTTTATTTTCATGTGATTTTGATTTAAATTGTTTAAAAAAATAAAGAACTAAAAGAAATTGAGTATATCCGTACACAGCATCTTCTACAGGTATAGTTCCCATTCTGATTCCCAAAAAATCATCAGGATTATAATTGACAATTGGCATTTCTAATCCCGTTCCTGTTAGAACTCCATTTACAGGAAAAAAACCAAGCATAAGAATAGTAAAAACATATGACGCTTTACCCAACCAATCGACACGACGAACAAAATGTAAATACAGTAAAACAACCAATGTTATAACAGCTGTTAACAATGTGTAAATTCTATCATAATAAAGTAAAGCGATGATTGAACAAACAATTACACTAAAAAAAACAATAAGGTTATTAAAACTCGAAAGCCAATCTAATTTAAAAAATTTATCAAAACAGAAATATGTAAATACACATGAAAACGGAATACAAATAAAAAATAACCACTCTTCTATGGGTAAGCCTCCTATTACAAAACCAAGTGTATAATCAGTATTAAACCACCATACACCCAAAGATGTAAACCAAATATCCCATGCTATAAATGGAATAGCTACTACACTTGCAGCTTTTATAAAAGAACCAAAATAACGGTTAAAAAGAATACGAGAGTCAAAGGATGATATGAAACAAATGATTATTGTAAAAAATAAAATCAAAATATAAGTATAAGACATCATTTTTGAGTAGAATTAAAATACATTTTAAAATATTTGAAAGGAACATAAAGAAATCCAAAACATTCACCATCTTCTTTAGTAAGGTGTTTATGATGTTGTTTATGAGCCCTTCGTAGCGCTAGAAAATAAGGATTTTTTACTCGACTAAAACATTTCAGTCGTTGATGAATAAAAACATCATGCACAAAAAAATACGCCATGCCATAAAGCATAATTCCTACCCCAACAAAAAATAAGTAATTATAACTATTGAGCGAACCAAAATACATCAAAGCAATAGTCGGAATCGCAAATATCACAAAAAAATAATCGTTTTTTTCAACTGATCCTTTATGGCTATGGTCATGATGATCTTTGTGGAGAAACCATAAAAATCCATGCATCACATATTTATGAATAAACCATGTAACAGGCTCCATAAGCACAAATACTAGCAACACCAAAAATAAATTCATACACCTACTTATTAAATAATTGCTTTAAGACTTGATGACGATAATCAAATATTTTATTCAATTTTTTTTTCACCAAAAGAGAATGAACAACATTTCCAAAAACTCCAAAAGGAAGCTCGTATTCTACTGTATCTTTCATTAAAATCCCCTTTTCATTGGGAATAAATTCATGAAAATGTTTCCAATATTTATATGGTCCTTTTTGTTGAAAATCTGTAAAGCTTTGCTGCAGATCTACTTGAATAATCTTTGTCTGCCATTTCAAAGGAATACCCAATAGTGGTGACACACTATAATTGATGAGCATACCTTCAAAAATTGGCTGATCCTGATCTTCTGACAAAACTGTAAAAGCCATATCTTTTGGTGTAATTTCCGAAAGATTCATTGGAGAAGAAAAAAATCGCCAAGCTGTATCAATATCACAATACAGCTGTTGTTCTCTATACAAACGGTACTTCATCACTTATTCGTTTAAAATTTTTTCAATATTTCTACGCAAATTTATAGACGATATTTTATGCCTGTTTTCCGATAAGATTTGCGTATCTTCTTCAACCTTTGAATAGTAGTTCAAAAATGAGGGTGTGTTTTTTTGTACTGATAATCTAATAAACCTCAATTCTAAATTTTCAGGTTCTATACGTATAGCCTCCTCTATATTCTTTTTACCTTTATTAAAAGTTTTAAGCTTATTTAATGGATTAGACACGTGCTTGGAATTAATTGTTTGAGCACCACCTAAATACCCCAAATAAATAGCAGATATATTTTTTATATGGTCCAATTCAACTATTACATTTGCACATAATTCTTTGTCATTAGATAACTTAGCATAATTAGCCCTTAGCTCTTCTAGAACTACCTCAGTGTGATTTATAAAACCTAAAAATCCCACCATGAGAAACCCTAAAATTTTAATCATAACCAAGCAGCTTTATATCTTATGTAACTTTTAAACGCAACAAAAACTTTTTCAGAATTAGCTATTCTAATTCTTCCATTTAAAATTTCTTTGGATGATTTTTTTTTGATCTTCTTAAACAAAGAAAGATAATATTTGTAAGCAAGATAAACACCAAAAATTGAAGAAGCTGGAAGTTTTTTAATCCCAATCAACGCTTCATCAAATTCTTCTTCTATTTCTTTTTCTATTGCGTATTTTATCTTATTATCAAAACCACTTATATCCACATTCGGAAAATAAGTTCTTCCCAAAATATGATAATCCTCTTTCAAATCTCGAAGAAAATTAATTTTCTGAAAAGCAGAGCCCAATTTCATCGCATAAGGTTTTAATTCTGCATACTTATCTTTATTACCATCTGTAAAAACCTGTAAACACATGAGTCCTACTACCTCAGCAGAACCTAAAATATAGGTTTTGTATAAGTCCGAGTCATATTCTATTTGTTGCAAGTCCATTTCCATACTACTCAAAAACTGATCGATAAGCTCTTTATCAATCTTATAATAATTTACAGTCTCTTGAAATGATTGTAAGATAGGGTTAAGCGATATCCTCTCATTTAATGCATGCAAAGTTTCTTTTCTCAATCTTTTTAAAAGTTTCTCTTTGTTATAATCATGAAAACTATCTACTATTTCATCTGCCAACCTAACATAACCATAAATCGCATAAATAGCCGATCGAATAGAAGGTTTTAAGGCAAGAATACCCAAAGAAAAACTTGTGCTATATTTTTGAGTTGTCATCTTACTCACCGAATAAGAAAGCTCATCAAATAATTGTTTCATACGGATTTAATTTTTTATTTTGTTGATCTCATTGGCCACTATTTTACCAGATATAATAGAGGGAGGAACTCCTGGTCCAGGAACAGTTAACTGACCAGTATAAAATAAATTCTTTAGCTTTTTATTTCTTATTTTAGGTTTTAGTACTGCTGTTTGATTAAGTGTATTAGCTAACCCATAAGCATTACCACCATAAGCATTATAATCGGACACAAAATCTCTAACACAATAACTTCTTTTAAAGTCGATTTTAGACTGCAAATCTTGAGTACCTGTATGCTTTTCTAATCGCAAGAGCATTTCCGTTAAATACTTCTGACGTACAAATTCACTGTCATTTATTCCTGTAGCAATCGGCATTAGTAAAAACAAATTTTCTTTACCATTAGGTGCTACTGAATGATCTGTTTTTGAGGAACAACAAGCATAGAACAAAGGTTTTTCAGGCCATCTTTTATCTTCGTATATACTATCTATATGCAGATCTAAGTCATGTTCAAAGAATAGTGTATGATGTTTTAAATGCGGAATGGTTTCGTTAAAACCTAGATAAAAAATAAGACAAGACGGTGCAAAAGTCCTTTCTCTCCAATAATCAGCGGTATAATTTCTGTACTCTTCGTTCAAAAGTGTTTCAGTATGATGATAATCAGAAGAAGCAATTACTTCATCAAATTCATGGATTTTACCATTTATAAGAAGCGAACTTACTTTTTGATTTTTTACATTTATTTTTTCAACATTCGAATTAAAATGAAAGTTCGCCCCTTGTTCTTCTGCTACTTTTTTCATTGCTAATACCAGTTGATAAAAACCTCCTTTGGGATAATAAGTACCTAGTACATAACCGCCATAATTCATCAAGCTATACAAGGCTGGAATCTTTTCAGGAGATGCACCCAAAAATATTACGGGGAACTCCATTAAAGCTCTCAATTTCTTATCTTTAAAATACCGTGCAACATAGGCTCTAAAATTAGATAGTAAATCTAATCTCAATGCACTTTTAGCAATTTTAAGAGAAATAAATTCACTCCAATTTACACAAGGTTTATGTACAAAATCCTTCATTCCTACTTCATATTTGAATTTGGCAGATTTCATAAATTTTTCTAATTGAAAGCCAGCACCTTTCTCTATTTTTTCGAAGGTTGCTTTTAGTGCTTCAAAATTTTCAGGTACATCTATTTTTTCATCGGAAAAAATCATCTCAAATTGAGGATTTAACGATATCAATTCAAAAAAAGAAGAAGTAGTATAACCAAAATCCTCAAAGAAATCTTGTATAACATCTGGCATCCAATACCAACTAGGTCCCATATCAAATACATAACCTTCTTCTGTTTTTAATTGTCTTGCTCTTCCGCCTGGCTGATTATGTTTCTCAAATACATGTACTTCATGTCCTTCTTTTGCTGTATAAGCAGCAGCTGATAAACCAGAAAATCCAGATCCAATAATGGCAATTCTTTTTTTCATATCTCGTTTTTAACTTCCTTTATATGTAGAATAACCATAAGGAGATACAGTCAATGGTACATGAAAATGATTATTCCCTTTAATACGAAAAACAATCTCGATAAAAGGATAAAATGTTTGCAATTTTTTTCTATCAAAATAAGATTCAATATGAAATACGAGTTTATAAACACCGTCATTATTCTGACCATAAGGTAAAAAATTCCCTATTCTACCATCTTTATCTGTAATTTGTGTACTTACCTTAGTCCACGAATTGTCCACATTCATTTTCTGTAATGTAACTGAAACAGATGGTGCAGGCTCTCCAGTAGAATTATCTAAAATATGACTGGACAATTGATATGTTTTCGTTTGTGAAAAACAGTACAAAGAACAACAGAAAATTAGAAAGAAAAATACACTCTTTTTCATAGTAGTTATTTTTTTAATTAATATATTTGTAAGCCTCATCTAATAAATCTTCTGTATCAAAATTCTTTTGATAAATATCTTGATGAAAAGCTTCAAGTTTGTTGAGTAGATTTATTAATTCTATTTTTTCAGCATAAGTTAAATTACCTGCTACAATTTGTGTTGCTAGTCTAATTTTTTCCATTTGTTCTTCTAAAATTTCTAAACCTACGGGACTAATCTTAATAACTTTGCTTCTTTTATCAAGCTCAGAAGAAGCTTGATCAACCCAACCCTTAGCAATTAAACGATTTATAATTTGCATCCCTACAGGTTTTTCATGTACATTTTTCTTAATCAAATCCATTTTTGTCATCTCCCCAAATGCCTTTAAATTGATTAAGTAAATAAAATCTTCTTGAGATGAAAAATCCGATCCTATAATAGCAGATTTTGAATAACTTTTCGCATACCTATTCATATGAACAAGTAATGTACTTATAACACTTTCAGGCGATCTCATTTTCTCTTTTCCGATCCAATGAGGTACATCACAATAACTTTCTAGAGGATTATTTAAAATAATCCACTTTTTAAAATCATCAATAGAAGCATTAGAAATAAACTTATTTTCTTTTTCAAATTCTTCTATTAAATCAACTACATCTTTGATTAATTTGAAATTCATTTCTTGTATTTAGTTTACAAATATACCATTTTAAAACAAATAAAGAATAATATTATACTAAATATTAAAAATAATATCCGAGCTTATTAAAAAACTATGTCATTTTATAATTATAATTCTAATTTATTTTAAAGATTTATTTTTGTGAAGTCGGTATTAACATTATAATTTAAATAATCGTTAAAAGTTTATAATTAAGAAAGGAATACATAGTTTCACTTTTTTATTTGATGTCTCAATTAAAATTCCATAGATTTAAAAGAAAAAAAAATCAAGTTAGAAGCTCAAGCACTATTATTTTATTAGTAAGTCAAACATTTTTTATAAAAATTAGTAAAGATATTTTATTTCAATATGTTAAATTTTTAATAAACTTAACTACACCAAAACTACACTACACCCCCTTACACCATTGATAAATAAAGACTTTTACACTTTCTGTATCGGCAAATAAGAGCCAAATACCGCCTTTGAATGCCACTTTAAAAATATTTTAAGTATGCGGATATGTTAAATCTTAATGTAGTAAAAACTAGAATATTGTAATTAAATTATCCAATAGTAGGGATTAGTCCACTATTGAGTAAAGTTTTTTTTATAGTTAAAGTATTGTTTGTGTGTTTTTTACGAGTCATCAACACATCTGATACACAAGGTTATCAAATGAATTGATTTTAGCTGTTTTAAGAGCATAAAAATACCCAATAGTAGAGATTATCCACTATTGGGTTAAGTTATTTAATGGTTAAATAATTGTCTTTGTGTTAGTTGTGTAATAACAACACATTTGGAACACTGCCGGTTGCATCTTTTCGTGCTTGTATCATAATAAGTTAATTATTTTTACGTTACTAATGTTGTGTATTAATCACATAGAATTTGTAAGATGGAAGGAAAACTCCTAAGTTAAACGATTTGAAATACTTATCCTTCACTCCTTTTTAAATTCTATATTTTTTTATGACTTAATTCCATTGGAAAAACATGGTATCGAAACTACTTTCTAAAAATAAAGACTTAAAAAATGCTCTTAAAAGCCCGATGTCGCGGATTTGCAATCCGTGACTTTATCTATACAATTCTACTGTTGTTATGGTTATAAAATATACACTGCTACTATCGGTTGCTTTGTATTTTGTTGACATACTACACTTTTATTTCAATGAACTTTCTTTCTTATGTAGCACGGATTGCAAATCCGCACGATCGGGATTACCTTTTTTTCCATTAAACATCTTCTTTACTACAATAGAACTGTAGGTATTAAAATTTTTCGTACTTCATCACTTCGTAGACAATAGAATATTTTTTATAAACTTAACAAAAACATTATTATACATAAAAAAATCCATACATATTCGCATGGATTTTATATTTTAATCATAATGAAAACGGCATTTAGCAATAAGTATTTGTCCGTCTTCATATTTATATATTAAACGATGTTCATCATCTATTCTTCGTGACCAAAACCCCGAATACTTATGTTTTAAAGGCTCTGGCTTCCCTATTCCTGTAAAAGGTGTTCTAGAGATGTCTTTTAATAGATCATTGATTCGTTTAACTTTTTTTTTGTCTGTTTTTTGCCAAAACAAATAATCTTCCCAAGATTCATCTACGAATATGTATTTCATTTATTCTTCGATTAATTCTTTTTCGAAAGATTGATTACTTTTTAATTTTTCAATGGCTGAATCAAGTCTTGATTCGTTGATACGAGAAGATAATTCATAGTTTGTCGCCATTAATGAATTGTATTCTTCAAGAGACATTACAACAATACCAGAATCTTTTCCTCTGTTGATGATTAAAGTTTCAAAATTTTTTGAAACTCTATCTAAATAAGATTTTAAATCTTTTCTGAAATCAGAAACACTTGCTATTAACATAATCATGTATTTTATTATGTACAAATATACGTACAAATTATGAGATATAAAAACATTCACTGAATTCATAATACGTTTTATTATATTTAAAAATTAATTATTTTTACATCAGTGATTTTATTTAAATAATTTGAATTCGAAACCAATTAGTTTAACATTGAATACTATATTTAATAAATTATTTAGTTCTAATTATTAAAATTGTTAAATAAATTAAGCATTTCTTATTTTATTTTATAATTTTATCAACTGATATTCGGGCATAAGTGTTAAACTTTTTATAAAATACACAAAACCAAAACTACACCACACCCCCTTACACCATTGATAAATAAAGACTTTTAAAATTTCTGTATCGGCAAATAAGAGCCAAATACCGCCTTTGAATGCCACTTTAAAAATATTTTAAGTATGCGGATATGTTAAATCTTAATGTAGTAAAAACTAGAATATTGTAATTAAATTATCCAATAGTAGGGATTAGTCCACTATTGAGTAAAGTTTTTTTTATAGTTAAAGTATTGTTTGTGTGTTTTTTACGAGTCACCAACACATCTGATACACAAGGTTATCAAATGAATTGATTTTAGCTGTTTTTAAGAGCATAAAAATACCCAATAGTAGACAACAGTCCACCATTGGGTAAAGTTACTTTATGGTTAATTTATTGTCTTTGTGTTTTTTATGATTCACCAACACATCTGATACACTACCATCGAGTTAATTCAGCTTTAAGGTGTCGAAATAATATTTTTCGTACATCTTTATTATCCTGTTTTAATTCGATACAAGATTTTATTTCATCAATGTTTTTAAGTAATTTATCACAATAACCAAAGCCTTTGTACACACCTTTTTCAATCAATACAATTCCTTTTTCATGTTCTGTACGCCCCTCTAATTCAAGTAAAATATCTTTTTTAGGCAAATGAACCGTTTTCAAATACTGACGAACTCTTTTGTTGTAAAGTTTCGCATCTTCTTGGTTTATGCAAGCGCCATTACATTCGTCTAAACTATATTGAAAACAACTTGATTTTGTTTTGTATAATCCATTTATTTTTTGACAAAGTTTATACTTATCTGTGATATAAAATAGATAATTCTTGGCTTCATTGAGCGATGTAAACGAAATGATTTCGTTTCCTGAATTATCTATTTTCTTTATGATTAATGCTTGATAACCATCCGAATTTATTTCTTTGTATAAGGCATAAAAAAACTTAATCTTGCGTTGAGCTCGATTAAAAATTGGTAGATTTTGTTTAATTAATTCAGATTCTCTCAACAAAGCAATTAGTTCATTTCCTGTATTTTCAAAACGAATAGAATGAGTGAAATGTTGCAACTTAACTTCCTTTTTATCAGTCGATTTGAAATGCTGAATCAGTCGTTTTCTGATATCAATACTTTTACCAATGTAGATAATAGCATGCTTGTCATTGTATAAATAATACACGCCACAACTATTTTTTGGTACTTCGTTCACCAACTTTTTCAATCTATCATTCAGTTGCATAGTGCAAATTTACGTAATCAATTGTTACTCATTCAATTTTCTATATTGAAGTCTTAAAAGTTACCAACAGAAGCATACTACGATTCATTTTCCATTAATTTTATTTTACCGCCATTAATCGCTTCAAGTTTATTCGCCCAAGTAAAATAATCATACGCAATTGCTGACCAAATCCCATTCTCAAATTCGAAACCATAGTTTAAATGAACTTGATCGTAGGTTATCGAAACTTTCAACCGATCTTTATCTACAACATCGATCACCTTATCAAACAAAGTATTGTTATTCAGTTTGGTAAGTACAATTTCGACTATATTATTTGGGTGAATTGTTTTAAGAAAATCATCTAAGATTATTTCGCCAACGTTTTACAAACATTATTCTGATTAATGCTAATGAGAAATTGAATTTAATTTAGTTTGACGATTCGATATTTTTATTGAAATATAGTTTTTCTTTAACTTAATTCTAATTGGAGGTATTATAATTCCTAACTCAAAATCTTATCTAACGTCACCACAAAAGGCTGTCCTGTTCGTGTATAAATAGATCCAGATAAACTCTTATAGGCGTCGAATTCCTTGAAAGAAATTTCTATATTTTCCCAATCTGTACAAGGTTCAATGCGTACAACTAAATAATCGGGTTGAGAAGGATTTGCATAACCTAATTGAACTAGTTTTTCTTTCGAATACACTTTAGGTCCTTTACTCGTAATTCTGAATAATTGAGTTGCTTTATCTTTGCCACTTTCTCTTAGCAACAAATATTTTGCTTGTACAACATCACTTGTCAGCTCCAAAGATCCTGTATTATCATTCATTCTAAAATTATACATGCCATTTATTAAACACCAATCTAAATGTTCTTGAGATTTGGTGTACCCTACTAAAACAAACGTATTCAATACATCTATCTTACTTTTTTCTAATTCTGCTGAAAGTGGTTTTAAAGTATTTCCGTATGTCAACAATGGTTCTTTTAGAATTTGATTCGAGGTATTTAAAATTCGTTCGCGTTGCGTTGTACGATCAACTAAATGCTGTATAATACGATGAATAAATGCACTTAGTCCACTTATACCTGTATCGTGTTTTGAGGGATTAATAGTAAAAGCACCCAAGCCTGGTAAAACCTCATGAAAACCATCAAATCGTTTTTCAACACTACCGGGATATAAAATATAAGCACCACCTGTACGACGAATTGCATCTTTGTAAGCATGCATTTTTAAAAGGTCAACATTCTTAAACGTTCCTTTACGTTCTCGTTCATCCATTCTATTCAACACCTCCTCATCTGTTGTTTCGGTGTACTGTTCTTGTATGTTTTGAATCTTATACTTCGCATCAAAATGAATATGCGTTATGACATCTTCTTTTTCTGCTTCATGTTCTGTGAAAGAACTTGGCCATATACTCAATGTATAATCAGGACGAAGCGTAGTCGTTATACTTCCTGCGTTCCCCGATACATAATCATTACCTCCTTTGAAAGTTCGGTTGTAACTAAATCGAATACTTAAGTTACGTGAAACAAAATCCGTTTCACCTTTAATCATTAATTCTTTCCCTGATTTTAGCTTTAAAGAAAGTCCAGAATCGTCCGTCTCAAATAAATGATCAAAATTTTGATTTTGGTAAACCTCTAAATTAAATTTATCTACAATTAGTTCATACAACTGAAAGAAAAGCCAATATTCGTACAAAGTGGCAATATCACGTTTTCCCGCTTCATAGACGTTCTCACCTCCTTGCCAAATTAATTTAGAAGCCAAATCAAATTGCAACCAACGGTTTAAAACTTCACGATAACCATTACGTTTTTGCAACAAAGGGCTATTTAATTTTAAAGTTGTCGCATCTAAAATCTCATTAAAAAATGAATAAGACAAATAACCATTTATTTTTTCAACCAAATGATTACTCTCTCTTAAAGCGAAATGGTATTTCTTCGCTGTTGAAAAAACAGCTTGACAGTCTTCGATAAAATGCAAAAATACCCCCAAAACATGTTTAATAAAACGATTTTCAGGTGTATCTACACTTTCTGTTCGGATATCCGATTGTATCGTTCGAGGCAAACTACTTAACCCTATATCATTCAAATAAGCCAACCCTGAAGTATCTACTCTACTTGATGCTGTTACAAATTGTTTAGAAATTGTTCGATTGACACGTCTAATTTGAGAAGTTTTAATCGATGTTTCCTCTGTTTTCCATAGAGTTGATGGATTGGAAATAATACGTATTATTGCTTCCTCAAAATCAACCGAATCTAAAAATGATTTGACAAAACAAAAACGTTGGTACAAAGTCTTGGTATCCGTTGAATAATCAATTGTAACATGTTGTGTAACTGGTGTGTTAATTTGCATCATAAGATCTGTACACTTATCGGTAATATCTTCCAACATTTGTCGATAATTCTCTCGATACGATACATCTTCTTTTTTATCAAATTTAGTCGCAATCACCTCTACTGAAATTGGAAAACTTTGTTCCGTTTCTGTATTCACTATTTCAAGTGGTAAGTTACCTACATAAATATTGGGTGTAATTCGACCACGATAAATATGACGATTTGATGGAACAACTACCCCATTAATTCTTGCTCGTAAAAGATAATTGACTTTATTGATCCCTTCAAATTCGTATTCATACGAATGTCCTTCAAACAATTGATAAACACTTTCATTATATTGCTCAGCAACAGCTTTATCCAATTGTCGAATACGAGAGTGTTGCTCTGGAAAGATTTCCAAAGTTAACCCCTCATCAATATGATGCAAATCAAATTGTAAAACTTTATCATTAGGCTTCTGCATAACTTGTAAATCCGTTACTTAAAGCATTTGCATACATTCTTTTTAGTTTATCAAAAGATACATTATATTTTATCTGATTTTCTTCAAGATCATCCAATTTCGAAAGATTGAATTCAGTTGCATCTTCTAAACACAACCTGATCAAGGCTTCTAACGATTTTACAATCTTCGAACGCGAACCATGTAATTTTGGTAACAGTTTTTGCATCACAGCAAAATCAATTTTATCCTCATCACTTAGAGAAGAATCTATTTTAGAAAATTGTGCAAACAGCAAATGAATTTCAAAAGCAGTTCGGTAACCAAATTCTGCACCGATCATTTTCAACTCTTTAAAGAATTCTACTAAAGTTTCATTTAAAACTTCATTAGACGCTGTATCATTCTGTTTAGATAATGTAATAAAACTCGATGCCATTGCAGCACCTTCCGAAGTTAATTGCGAAAGATCTACCTTTTTAGGTTCAGCTAAAAAACTTTTTAAATCATCTTCATCTAATTTAAACTCGATTACATTTGCACGATCAAGTACTTTTGGACTAAACATATATGTCGTTTCATCTATATTCACTGTTCCAATAATAAACAGATTTTTAGGCCAAGAAATTGTCTGAGGTATTTCTGTATCATTCGTAGATTTTCTTTCAGCCCCTGTATAAAGTTTAATCGAATCCTCCGATTCCATAATGCTTAAAAAATCTGCAAAATAACGCTCTACATGTGATAAATTCATTTCATCTAAAACCAAAAAATATGGTTTATCTTGATTCTCTATTTTACTAGCAGTAAGCATTAATTCTAACACCTCATTGTCTGGTGTCACATAATCTTTAGAGTTTAGACCATTCGGATATCCTAATAATGGTTCACGATTAATCCAATCGGCACCTACAGCTACTAGTTTATATTGTTCTTTGCTTTCACATATCCATTGAATAAATGATTGTGCCAATTTAGTTTTACCCGAACCCGCTAATCCCGTTAAAATCACAAAAGGCTTTGTGAGCAATGAAGCTACAAACCGTTGTACTAACTTATCGTTGAATTGGAGATTGGAATTTCTTAATGAATCAGAAAACTTATTAAAATCAAATCTAATTGAAGTTGTTTCTACATTCTCAATATCTGTGTTAGATTGTGTGTAGTCATTTTTTTTCAAAAACTCTATATACTTATTAAGGCTTGCTGAATAAAAATACTTTTCTCCATAAGAAGGTGCATCATTATTATAAATATAAGATGTTTTATCACGCTGAATTAATTTCGTTTCTTCGTGTAAATCTTTTAATAATTTAATGTCATCAATTTCGAATATACTTCTTTTACTAATTTTACCTACTTGAAAAAAACGTTCTGACAACCATTCTAAAGAAGTTATATATGCAGGACCAGCTCCCGATTTATTCGCTAATTCTTTAGAAATCCATTTTTTAAATTCTTCTTTTCTATTTAAATTTTTAGGATTTATCAAAAAGCCTTTATCTCTCAATATTTTAAATGGCACTTCGACACTATTTTTAAAATCTTTTAACAACAGTTCTTTATCACCTTTTAATTCATTTGCTTTCGATAAAACTAAAATTGGAGGATACTTTTTATCATCATATACTAAATCATATGTTGAAGACTCTCTTCCTTTAAATTCTTCTGGATGTTGATCTAAATACTCAATTGCATTTATCAATTCTTCTCTTGAAAAGCTATATTCCATTACAAATACTATATGTTGATAAAAATAATAAAAGTAACCTAAGTAAACAATGCCATGTTCAAGTTATAAGTGCAACTGGCCAAGTAGATTTTAGTTTTTCGATAGGGCTAATATAGCCAAACTTT